>JBBSVP010000218.1:0-2357 GCA_038046745.1 Candidatus Hydrothermarchaeota archaeon | reverse complement strand
TGGGAGGTCGTGCTCGAGCTTGCAGGAGGTCTCGCAGCTGAAGCACCCTATGCACCTCTTCAGGTCCACGAACATGGTGACGTGGTCAGGGGGGATGCCCCATCTGTGGGCACCCTGGGCCTCGAAGAGGCCTATCTTTTCGTTCCTGGCCAAGGCGCCCTTGGCCGTCTCCTTGTCGAGGTTCAAGAGAGGGTCCTGGTCGGTCAGTTGTTCAGCCATGGCTTCACCTCCTCACTTGGTCTCCCACTTCTCCCTGGGTGTCCCCAGGTACCATACACCGCTTCCCTTCTTGGCGAAGCGCATGTAGGGGCCCAGATTGACGGTCTTCTCCCCGTCTGGGGAGAGATAGTCCTTGGGCGTCCTCTTGACAGTGGCAAGGTACTCCTTGGTCTTCTCCACCGCATGGTCCGGATCATCGCCCTCGCGGTAGAGCCTGACCAAGTTGCACTTGTACTGGGCCTGGGTGTAGAAGGGGTCCTTGATTGTATTGTCCACCAGCTCGTTGATGTTGGAGTAAGGGTAGAAGGGCTGGAACTTGTCGAAGCCTTCGGGGGACCAGACCTCGCCCTCGTCCACCATCTCGTTCACCCACGCCGGGCCTATGACTTTCCCCTGGTCGTTCTCCAGGACTACGTTATCGCCATCCTTGATGTCCAGGGCCTTGGCCGTCTCGGTGTGGATGTTTACGAACCTGTGGGACTCCAGCTCCACCATCCAGGGCCACCAGTGCCCCATCTCGTGGAAGTGGGCCACCAGCCGCCCGGTGGAGAGGATGAGAGGATACTTCTCCCAGAGGTCCGGCCTGGCCACGGGGCTGCTGTTCGGCTCTATGTGGATCGGCATGGGGTACCAGCCTATCTGCTCCAGGGCGGCGGAGTAGAGCTCCACCTTCCCAGTCGGGGTCGGGAAGCGCTTGTCGGTGCCAGGGTAGTTGACGCCCTCCTTGTACATGATCCACTGGGCGCCCCTTATGGTGGCCTCGGGGTCCGAGTACATCATGGCCTCGTCTTTGGTCTCGGCAGGCCACATGACCCCGCCCTTCGGGCTCTTCTCAGGGTCCATCAGGTCGGCCGTGATGCCGGCCACGAAGGACTCCTGGGAGTGGAACCAGTTCTGGCAGACCCTCTCGTCGATCTCGGTCTGCTCCTTGTCCTTCCACCAGCTCTTGCCATCTGGAGCGTAGTACTTCTCGCCGAACTCGAACCTCTTGGCCAGACCGGCCCAGAAGTCTATGTCGGCCCTGCACTCCCACTGGCGGGGTATGACCCAGTTGTGCCACTGGACGTGCCTGTTGTTCCCGTGGTGGACGACGCCCTCGTGCTCGAAGAAGCTCCCTATGGGGAAGGAGGCGTGCATCCAGCTGGCGGTCTCGTTGGGGTGGAAGGAGAGGTGGACGCCCATGTAGAGGTTCTTCATGAACTCCCTCACCTTGTTGTTGTTCGGCCACTGGACGACGTGGTTCCCGTTCCAGATGAGGCCCTTTATCGGGTAGGGCTTCCCGGTGATGCCCGGATCTATGATACTGGCCGAAGAGCTGTCGCCCCATGGGATTATCTTGTCGGTCAACTGGGGCTCCTTGATCTTGACGACCCACTCCTTCAGGTCCTTCCCTGCGCTGAGGACCGGCCTGCAGTTGTGGAGCCAGTTCCAGCCGCCGCCCTTTTGCCCCACGTTCCCTGTTATGGCGGTGAGGGACTGGTAGGCGGCGTTCCCGTTCCCGGCGTTGTACTGCTGGGCCGTCCCCAGGCAGCCGGAGAAGTGGGTCCTCTTCGGGTAGGCCATCCACTCGGCGGCCTGTCTTATATCCTCGGCCGGGACCCAGGTGATGTTCTCGGCCTTCTCCGGGGTATAGTCCTTCATCAGGGCCGAGTACTTGTCCCAGCCGACGCACCACTTATCGACGAACTCGTGGTCGATGCCGTCGATCTCGTAGATGAGGACGTTGGCGATGGCGTTGGCCAGGTACGCATCGGTGGTGGGCCTCAGCCTCATGGCCAGATCGGCCTTTGCCATGGTGGCGCTGAACCTGGGGTCCACGACTATGAACTTGGTACCGTTCTTCTCCTGGGCCTCCACGTACCACTTCATGGTGATGACTTCCAGAGCGGCGGCGTTGGAGCCAGCCAGGAACATGGTATCGCTGTTCATGGCGTCCTGACAGGGGTTCATCAGCCTGAGGAACTCCTTGGCCCCGAAGACGTACTGTCCCCTGGCCCCTGGAGACTCGCAGCAGAGCGGGCCCTGCCCATAGATGTTGGGGGGCCCGTCCAGGACCAGGAACCGCGCCCCGCCCCCCTTGTTCACATAGCTGGAGCGCCCGGTCCTATGGCAGGCGACGGCATGGGCCCCCCACTTCT
>JBBSVP010000217.1:0-2272 GCA_038046745.1 Candidatus Hydrothermarchaeota archaeon | reverse complement strand
TATACAGGGAGGGCCTGGGCCTCCTGGATGTGGAGTTCAAGCCCCTGGTCTGCACCGAGTGGGTGGAAGCGCGGGCCACGGGGCGGTCCTTCCTGACGGAGGGGGTGGAGAAGGCCCAGGGCTTTCACGCCCACACCTACGGGAGGCTGGAGGGGAAGGCCAAGGCGATCCTCCGGTCCCCTGTGACGCGGCTGGACTATAAGCCGGCGAAGGGCGAGATCGTCTCGGGGGTGGTGAACAAGGGCGGGAATATCGTCGGAACCCTCGTCCATAGGCTTCTGGATGAGAATAGTGCCGTCCTCCAGTCCCTCCTGGATCATATGGATATAACGGACAAGAAGTACAGAGTGATAGAGAGGCGGAACCGGGAGAGGGTAGCGCCCCTGAGGCGCGAGGTTGGGGTGGATACGGAGGTCTTCTCCAGGGCGCCGAGGAGGAGGCCCATGGGCAGGGGGATAGTCATAGCCTCCGTGGGCACGGGATCAGGGAAGACCTTCGTCACAGCTGGCATAGCCGGAACGCTAATGCGTTCTGGCTATGGCGTGAACTCCTGCAAGATAGGCTCCGACGTCAGGGACCTGATGCCCTCCCTCTACCTGACCAAGGAGCCCATGCGCCGCTACTCTTCCATCAGGATAGGCGGGATAGGCTGGAGCGCCGTAGGTACTCTGGGGGATGGGATGCAGGGCCACGATATAACGATCATCGAGGGCGCCATGGGCCTCTTCACAGGCTTCCTGCGGGAAGGGGTGGAGAGGCCCTTCTCGGCCGTGGAGGTGGCCTCCTCTCTCTCCCTCCCCCTCGTCCTGGTGATCAACTGTGATAAGGGTGGGGTAGAGGGGGCGGCGGCGGAGTACCTGGGCTACAGGCGCCTTGCAGAGGCGCTGGGGGTAGAGGTGGCGGGGATAATCTTGAACAAGGCCAAGATCTCGAAGGGTGATCTCACGATCTTCCGGGGGGCGGAGGTCCTGGGCGTCATCCCCCGCCTGGCCATGGGTGGCCGGGGCACCATCCCGGAGGTCGAGCTGAGGCTGGAGGAGTTCTCGGAGAAGGCCCTGGAGATCGCCTTGGAACACCTGGAAGTGGAGAGGCTCGCGGCCCTGGCGAGGGCCCCGGTGAAGAAGGAACTGGATTACAAGAAGATGCGGAAGAGGTTCGTGGAGGCTCTCGGAAGATAGCCTTATATATTCGATAATTCTAATATGTGCATATGGCAGAGCTCTACAGGATGAAGGCGGACCTCATAAAGGCCCTGGCACACCCCACGCGCCTGAGGATCCTGGACCTCCTGCGTAATGGTGAGAGGTGCGTCTGCGAGATTACCCCTGCCCTGGAGCTGGAGCAGCCTAACGTATCCCAGCACCTGGCGCTCCTCCGGGAGAGGGGGATAGTGGCCTGGAGGAAGGAGGGGATAAACATCTACTACAAGGTCAAGGACCCCCGGGTCTTCGAGGCCCTGGATCTGCTGGAGGGGGTCTTCGCCGGGGAGCTGGACGAGACCATGAAGGTCCTGGCAGGGTTGAGGAGGTAGTATGGTTACTAAGGTCCTGGCAGATACGCCGGTCTGCGGACACAAGACCTTCATCACCGCTGAGCTGGTTGGTGATGTGGTGAAGATAGGGATAGAGACGACCTGCGAGGAGGTAAAGGCCATCGCCAAGGAGCTGGAGGCGCTCAGGATGGAGGAGCTGGCCACCTGGGAGAACAGGGTCTATGAGCTGGCCAAGAAGCTGACGCCCACCTGCATAGTCCCCTCGGCCATCATGAACGCCGCCTGGGTCGAGGCCGGGCTCATGTCCAGGTACCTCGCCCTGGAGAAGAAGGAGCAGAAGATCGTATTTCTGGAGTAGCATTGGGGGTTCGGCTCTATGAGCAAGGAGGGGTCGCGTGACTGAAACTTTGACCAGGCGTCTCTCCTTCCTGGATCGTTTCCTGACCCTGTGGATCTTCCTTGCCATGTTCGTGGGCGTGGGCTGGGGTTACCTCTTCCCGGGCGTACGGGGATTCATCAACCTCTTCCAGGTCGGCACCACCAACATCCCTATCGCCATAGGATTGATCCTGATGATGTACCCCCCTCTGGCCAAGGTGAGGTACGAGCAGTTGGGCCAGGTCTTTCGCAACTTCCGGGTATTGTCACTCTCCCTGGTGCAGAACTGGGTCATCGGCCCCATCTTGATGTTCCTCTTGGCCGTCGCCTTCCTCTCTGGCCACCAAGAGTACATGGTAGGACTCATACTGATAGGCCTGGCCCGTTGCATCGCCATGGTCA
>JBBSVP010000216.1:0-3641 GCA_038046745.1 Candidatus Hydrothermarchaeota archaeon | reverse complement strand
GCGTAACTGAAGTTCCCGGTGATATCTATCAGGTACCCCACCAGCGGGGGGCCTATCAGGCCGCCCATGTAACCAATGCTCACCAGGAGGCCCGCCGCCGAGCCCACCCGCTCCTCCCTGACCAGCTCTATGGGCATGAGGTATATCCAGGAGACGGCGTAGCCGTATACGAAGCCCAGGAGGGCAAGGAGGGGCCAGAGGAGGGCCTGGGAGCTGTAGGGTATGGCGAAGGCCAGGAGGGCCAGGATGGGGGCTATGCCCACGATGAAGGGCTTCCTGAGGCCCAGGCGGTCTGAGCAGAGGGCCAGGACGAACATCCCGGGCATGCTCAGGAAGGGGAAGAGGGAGGTGATGTAGCCGGCCTCCTCGGGGCCCACGCCCGCCACCCTGGGGAGGGCGGTAGGGAACCAGCCCACGACGACGTAGTAGAAGAGGTTTATCAGGAGCCAGATGGAGGCCACCAGCCAGATAGACCTATGGCCAGCAAGAGTCCGTAAGGACTCCAAGCTGTGGCTCTCCTTGTGGGGCATCCCGGTGTAGGGAGCGTTCCTCACGGTGAGGAGCCAGATGATCCATACGATGAGGGATACAGCTCCCCAGGAGAGGAGGGCCGCCTGCCAGGACCCAGTGAGCCTCAGGATAACCGTGCCCGTGAGGGCCGTGGCCACGGTGGAGCCCAGGAAGAAGCCGAGGCCGTATACGCTGGTGGCGGTGCCGAGGAACTTCGAGGGAAACCAGGCGACGATGAGCTTGGGCGGCCCCGGGTAGACTATGGCCCGCCCTATGCCGTAGAGGACCGTCAGGAGAGCCAGGACCACGAAGGTCGAGGCCGCGCCACGCAGGGCCGAGCCGATGACCACCAGGAGCCCGCCCAGCGCGACAGCGGCCCTGGAGCCTATCCTGTCGTTCAGGATGCCGCCGAGGATAGCGAAGAGGGCGATCATGAGCATGGGGATGGAGAAGAGGAAGCCCCCCTCTACGTGGCTGAGGTTGAGGTCCTTCATTATCATGGGGAGGAGTGGCGCAACAGCGAGGAGGGGGACCGAGATGAGGAAGACGTAGG
This sequence comes from Candidatus Hydrothermarchaeota archaeon, assembly GCA_038046745.1. GTDB lineage: Archaea > Hydrothermarchaeota > Hydrothermarchaeia > Hydrothermarchaeales > JACQPM01 > JACQPM01. The sequence continues at coordinate 2,578 of JBBSVP010000216.1, read as the reverse complement.
CCAGGAAGGCGTTTGACAGTATCAGCCAGCAACCCTGGGGGAAGTCCTCGCCATCCATCCAGCCCCCCTATGGATAATCCAGGGATATAACGATTTCCCAACGGTTTTGTATCTCTACCTCAGTTCCATCCTCACTTGGCGCCCGTGACCGAAGGTCCCGTCGTACCTCACGGCCACCGGTATCTCCCTGTTGACCCACGCCACGGCCACGACTCCCTCGGGGGACCTCACCTCGTAGGCCACGGTGATGAGGCCAGCCAATTCCTTTGAGTCCAGCGCCTCAATGTGGAACTCCTGCCCCTGCGGCTCCCCGCTCAAGAACCCGGCGGAGTAGGAGTAGAGGGGGTCCCAGAAGACGGAGGTGTAAGTAGGCCTGAGGGGCTTTCCTGCCCCGTCCACAGGGAAGGAGTCCTCCACCAACATGGACCGTTCCTCCATGAGCTCCACATAGCTGCCGCCCCCGCTCTCGGGTTTGGACTTGGTGCCGTTGAAGCGCCCCCTTACCACGAACCCCCGCTCCAGCTCCCTAGTCACGTCGTAAGAGAGGACGCCGGTATATGCCCCCACATCGAAGCTGTGCTCGAATGTCTGTCCGGCCTTGAGCTCCCCCATCTCCACTAGGTCCCTGAGACCGTAGACCTGCGTCTTGTTCGCAATGCCCTCCATCGCCCGCACCTGTCTCACGAAATCCTCCCCCTGGTATGCCCCGAAGGCGTACCCCCAGAAGAGTATAAGGGCGAAGGAGAAGAGGAGGAGGAAGTTCAAGATCCGATATACCGGGTTGTCCCTCCTCCCGCAGAACCGCCCGTACCCCTGGTAGTTCGTAGGCAACCTGAGCTGGGTTCCCCTCGGCCCGCACCGGTCGCGCTCGGTGCAGTGTTCGCACTCCGCCAGGAGGAGGCGGCCCATCCCTTTTTGCATGGATGCGTGTTATACTACGTTGTAAAGACATGGTATACTACACGTTTACGCTGGTGCACCTTTTCCAATCATTCACGAGACTGAGATTTACTAAATCCCAGTGGCGTAGTTGCCTCCCCATGTATAGAAGATTTATATAGCCCCCTATAGTCTTTGGACCATGGCCGAGGTCGTCCTCCTCTTCCCGCCCCACTGCGACCCCAGGGGCCCCTACCTGGCCCTCCCCTCCATCACGGCCTTCTTGAGGGATAAAGGGGTCGAGGTGGTCCAGAGGGACCTGAATATCGAGGCGTTCGAGGCCCTCCTCACCAGGGAGAACATAGCCAAAGCAGAGGAGACGATAACCCGTGAGCTGGAAGGGCCGGACGCGGAGAGGTACGCGCGTCTGTCCAAGGCGGCCAAGGTGGCCCCCTACGTGACCGAGAATATCGAGGGGGCGAAGAGGGTCCTGAGGGGGGAAGAGTTCTACGAGGTGGACAAGTACAATTGGGGGAGGAAGGTCCTCGCCCTCGGCGCCGAGGTCCTGTCGGCCGCCTGCCACCCTACCCAGTGGTCCCTCCTGGACTACAAGATGAGGTACTCCCCCCACGTCAGCGCCGAGGTCCTGGCTGCCACGGCGGATAGGAGGGAGAACCTCTTCCTGCGGTTCTACGAGGATGCGGTCGTCCCTCAAGTCCTGGAGGAGGGGCCCTCGGTGGTGGGGATCTCGGTGGAGACCTACCACCAGATCCTCCCTGGTCTGACCCTGGCCCGCCTCCTCAAGGGCAGAGGGCCCCATGTGACGGTGGGAGGGGCCCTCTTCACCAAGCTGGCAGACAGACCGGCAGCTCTCAAGGACCTCTTCTCGGTAGTGGACTCCTTCATAGTCTACGAGGGGGAGCACGCCCTCCTGGGGCTTCTCGAAGGCCTGAGGGCCGGCCGAGGGCTCGGGGAGGTTCCAAACCTCGTATATCCGGAAGGCGACGGGGTGAGGGCCAACAGGCTCATGGCCGAGGACCTGGACGCGTTACCAACCCCGGACTTCCAAGACCTGCCGCTCCACCTATACTTCGCCCCCAGGCCCGTCCTGCCCCTCTCCCTCTCGAAGGGCTGCTACTGGCGGAGGTGCACCTTCTGCGAGATCCACCACTCCAACACCAACAGCTCCAGGCCCTACAGGACCCGGGCCATGGAGAAGGTGGTGGAGGATATAGCGGTCCTGAAGGAGAGGCACGGGACCGAGCACTTCCTCTTCACCGACGAGTGCGTCGCCCCAAACAGGCTCAGGGCCCTCTCGGAGCGCCTCCTCGAGCGGAAGCTGGAGATAAAGTGGGCCTGTTACAGCCGGTTCGAGAAGACCTTGGACAAAGATCTCTGCCGCCTCATAGCCGAGGCGGGGTGCCGGAAGCTCCTCCTGGGCCTCGAGTCGGGTTGTGACAGGGTCCTGAGCCTCATGGACAAGGGGATCGACAAGAAGCTCTGCAGGCGCATCCTGGAAGACTTGAAGAGCGAGGGTATCGCGGTCCATATCTTCTGCATGCTGGGCTTTCCCACCGAGAGGAAGGAGGAAGCTCAGGAAACTCTGAACTTCATCCTGGAGAACAAGGAGGCCATAAGTACCATAGGCCTCTCCATGGACATGGGTATCTTCTCCCTGGCGAGGCATTCGGAGGTCTAT
>JBBSVP010000215.1:0-2166 GCA_038046745.1 Candidatus Hydrothermarchaeota archaeon | reverse complement strand
GTCCTTGTTTACTATATTCACCTTCACGTTGTCGCCCTCATAAGTAGCTATCAGGTCGGGATAGAACTTCCCATTCTCGATGGTCAGGAAATGGACGGTTATGCCCTGGTAGGGGGGCGTGTTATGGCCCCTGACTTTGGCCTCTAGGTCCCCGAGCCGCGTATCTAAGGTTCCCAGCTTGCTCTTCAGCCCGCTCGCATCGCCCATCAGGGTGTTCATGTTGCCCTGCACGGCGCCCATCATGCCGACCTGCCCGGCCAGAGATGCAGAATTCCATATACCAGCCAGGGCTATCAATATCGCTACAACAGCCACGCCAAGTGATGTCTTGTCCACCATTTACGCTCACCACCTTCCTGGGTTTCCCCATATAATTGATTTACTCATTGAGAACATGTTCTCTTCTTATTTAAATTTTTTCATTCGCTATTGGATTCGGATTTGCCCGAAGGACCTCTATTTGAAATTTTTTTTAACTGATATTGAAAACTTTTTCAAAAAAAATTATATATAGTGTTTCCAAGTCTTTAAATCCTGCAGGAATCAGTGAGACCAACTACAAAGGAGGCGATGCATTTGGATAGTATAAAACGATTGATGGCCTTTTTGTTTATAGTGGGCTTGGTCGTATTGGCGGGCTGCATCGGGCAGACGACCCCCCCGCCGGCGACCGTACCCGGGCAGACGCCGATGCCCGGCGCCGAGATGGACGCCAAGACCCTGAACATCGGCTGGCAGACCTGGTACACGCCGACGTGGGCCGGCGGCATCATAGTGCCGGCGCGCGGCCTTGACAAGAAGTACCTGCCGGGGGTCGAAGTGACCTGGTTCTCGGGCCTCCAGGGCACCGTCCTCATCAACAACATGATCGCTGGGAAGACAGACTTCGCCTATATGGGCGACATGCCCTCCAACGTGGGCGGTTCCAAGGACAACGCCGACATCCGTGCCGTGGCTCTTTGCGGCTGGGACGACGAGATGTGCATGCAGATCCATGTCCCTGTGAACTCCCCAGCCAAGACGGTCAAGGACCTGGAGGGGAAGAGGATCAGCGTCCCCAAGGGCGCCTGCTCCCACTACTTCCTTGAGGAAACTTTGGCCAAGAATGGGGTAAAGGCCACGGTCCTCGACCAGTCCATAGAGGTCGGCCTGGCCAACATAAGGGCCGGTAAAGTAGATGCCTGGGCTCCGTGGGAGCCTGGCGCCTCCCAGATGATCAACCTGGGGGTGACGAGGCTCCTCACGAGGGGCAGGGACCAGGGGGTCCCCCACACCTGCTATATCGTGGCAAACCAGGACTACCTCCAGAAGCACCCCAAGGCCACGGTGGCATGGCTGAAGGCCGAGATGGCGGCCAAGGACTTCATCTACAAGAACCCTGACGAAGCGGCCAAGATTATCGCAGACCAGATAGGCATCGTGCCGCTGGAAGTGGTCAAGATGTCCATGAAGTCCTGGATCTTGGATACGGTGCCTCCGAAGTTAGCAATAGAGCACCAGAAGAAGGCGGGGCAGTTCCTCTTCGACCAGAAGTTCATCTCTAGGACGCCCTACTACGACCCGAGCAACCCGAAGGCCTACTTCCAGCTCCAGTACGCGGAGCAGGCCACCAAGGAGCTGGAGGGAACTGGCATAAAGGGGCAGATAGGGGATGTCCCGCACTTCAAGGAGCTGCCGAAGAACTGGGCGCTGATGCCTGAGTACAAGGCACCGCCGAACGACAAGTTCCCGCCCCAGTACCCTTAGGCGCGTAGGAGCTTCGGCTCCTACTTTTTTTTTTATTTTTATAACACAAGTTTTTTATAACCCTAGCGGAGAAAAGAGGTCGGAGGAGCAAAATGGCAGAAGAAACGGTCAGACGAAAGATAACCCTGCAGAGGAGGCTCCAGAGGACGGTCTTCAACTGGCGGACCTTCAGGATGGTCCTCTCGATGTTTATATTCTTCTTCATCTGGTATCTCCTGGTCCAATTCAAGGTATGGCGCTTCGAGAGGATCCCGAACCCTATCGAGGCCGTCCGGCAGTTCTTCTTCTTCGCCACCTCGGGCATCTACTATCGGCATATATACTACAGCCTTGCGAGGATCTTCGTCACCTTCACATTGGCTACTCTCCTTGGGGTCCCCCTGGGGATCCTCATGGGCTGGAACAAGACGATAAACAACT
>JBBSVP010000214.1:0-1021 GCA_038046745.1 Candidatus Hydrothermarchaeota archaeon | reverse complement strand
ATCAGTTCTTGCATATAAAAGCCCCTAACCCCTATTCTTTTACGGACTGCGGCTACTATGTTCGTCCCCTTCAAAGTTTGTCAGATGATACTAACTTACATTCACTACTTCCCCATCACCAGCTTGATGTCCTCGGCCTTCACCGTCCTCCGCTTTGCGTGCTTGGCGTACTTCCCGGCTTCTATGGCTATCTCTGCCCCTCTCTTCTCTAACACCTTGGCAAGTTCCTTCCGCGCATCCAGCCCGACCCTCAGCCCTGCGGCCTTCCTTATTATCCGATCCATTGCAGTTAACGGCAGATCTCCCATAAAATCACCCGGATAAAGTTGTTTAAATACATATATATAAACATTTGTAGATTTTCTAACTTTTTCTGAAGGGATCGGCATCACCCAGTACTACTCCGACCTTCGGTGACGTGGCACTAAGGTGAAAAACAGGTTGGCGGGCGAAGGCTCTGTTGGTTCGCACACTTACTTACGTGTACACTCCGATTTGGATAAATTGGGGAGAGATGCATTTATCTCTCTCCCTTCCCAATTTTTCTAAGATGGTGCACGCGGGTTCGGCGAGAGAGAGGACGCCCCATTGGCCGTCCTACGCCCGGGGATTGAAGCGGGAGGCGAAGAGGGCCGCCGAGGAAGCGGAGCCGGATTTCGAACCCCTGATCGACCGGGCGGAGGGGATCCTGGATCCCTATTACCGGGCCCAGGCCCTCGTCTGGATCGCCCGGGAGGCGATCTCGGCAGGCGAGGAGGGCAGCCTCCTTTTCCGCGGGGCCATCGAGGCCGCGGGGGAGGTGCTCCAGGAGTGGAGGCGGGCCGAGATCCTCCTTCAGATCGCCGCCGAGATGACCAAGGCCGGAAGGGGGGACTTCGGGGCCCTCCTGGCGGCGGTCGAGGGGATCGGGAGCGCCGAAGAGCGGGAGGAGACACGGGGGGAGGTGATCCGCAGGATGGCTCGGAAAGGGATCGATCTCCCCGTCCCCCCACCAGAGGCCCACCCCCGCCCCACTTCCAGC
>JBBSVP010000213.1:573-1218 GCA_038046745.1 Candidatus Hydrothermarchaeota archaeon | reverse complement strand
TCCTTCGGATACCCGGATTTGATGTCGTACTGCATATAGACCTGGTTGCCTATCTCCAGCCCCCGGGAGAAAAACTCCATGCTCGGACCCATGTTACCGCCCCCGGCCCAGGCGTCCTCGTGGAACTGGATCTCCTCCTTGGGCAGCCCCATCCCTTCGGTGAGCCACCGGTATATGTGCCTCAGGTACTCCTGGGGCCTGTAGTTCTCGGCCTTCTGGAAGGTATGCTGCCCTATCATCACGAAGCCCGTGTAGTGCCTCCCGGTGATCCCCACGTTGTCGGTGTCGTTGAACCTGAGGCAGAACTGAGGAACGACCAAGGGATTGGCGGGAGGATCTAGTTCCCCAGAGACGCAGTAGGGCTGGAAGTCGTATATCGAGGCCTGGACGAAGTACGTGTCGTCCCTCCACCTGGCCACGACGGGATACCGCGGTATGGGCGTATAGCCGAGGCCCCGGAACATCTCAGCGAACCTCTGCCAGGTCTCCACGTAGCCCAGCTTGGCCCTGGCTGGGCTCTTGCCTATGAATGTATATCCCCCGGAGCACTCTGGCTCCCCGCAGACCTCCCGCTCAGCCACAGACCAGAAGTAGTTCCCGCACCTGGCGCACCGGCGCGGCGAGGAGGGCGCACATCGAGGGCAG
>JBBSVP010000213.1:0-563 GCA_038046745.1 Candidatus Hydrothermarchaeota archaeon | reverse complement strand
GCGGCGGGTGAAGCCCTCCCCCTGGAGGACCTCCACGGGATAGTATCTCTCCGGCTCCTTCTGGGCCTTGAGCCTGAACTCCTGTTTCAGCTCCTTCTCGGTGGGGGCTGCCCGGATATCAGGAGGCATGCCCTTCCCTATCCTCTGATCATATAAATTAGTTTGGAGGTACATGCGAGCAGACCCCGATCTCTCTTCAATGCAAAAGGATTAATAGTAATATCGATGATTGAGGGCTTGGCGCCAGGGGTACTATGGACGAGAAGATCGCCGGGAAGACAAAGTTTGGAGAGATAAACATAGACGACCTCGCGGGCATGCAACCTTGCATGTCGCGCGTGATGCGCCAGTACACGGAGCGCTACAGCATAATGTACCACGCCTGCAAGGTAGGCAACTGGAAGCTGGGCCTGTACCAGCTGAAGGAGATAAGGGAGATTGCTGCCGTGGGCGCAAAGACGAGACCGAAGTGGAAGGACGAACTTGAAGACTTCGACAAGCGTTACCTCGTGTCCATCGAGGGGGCCATGCGCGCGGAGGACTGTGAGGCCTTCGAGAGGGCG
>JBBSVP010000212.1:0-4392 GCA_038046745.1 Candidatus Hydrothermarchaeota archaeon | reverse complement strand
ATAAGGACATACTGCACCCCGGCCTTGGCTGCCTTCCGGCAGAGGTCCTCGTCCCGGGAGACTAGGACCCTCCCCCCCTCCGCTGAGGCCATCTCCAAGATCTCGTCGTCCTCCATCCCAGCCACATATACCACATCGTAGCCGGAGATCCTCAACCATCGAGCTAACCGCCCAAGCATGGAGTCGGTAATGAGCTTCATAAAAAGTGTTAAGAAGGGAGATAAGTATATTAATATCTAGGGATATCAATCCACTGGCGGGAAGCAGATGGACACGGAAGTAAACGTCAGGGAGGCGATGACCCTCAAGGTGGAGACAGTAGCCCCCGAGGTCTCTGTCCTCGATGCCGCCAAGCAGATGGTCAAGAAGAAGATCGGCTGCATCGTGGTGGTGGAGGACGGGAAGCCAGTGGGGATCGTTACCGAGTGGGACTTCTGCAAGAGTGTGGTTGCCAAGGACAAGAAGCCCAGCCAGGTCAAGGTCAAGGAGATCATGACAAGCTCCCTTAGGACCGTGAACCCTGAGATGAATCTCACTGAGGCTTCCAAGGTGATGGCCAAGTACAATATAAGGAGACTCCCTGTCATAGAGAAGGGCTCGCTGGTGGGCATAATCACCAACAAGGACATCATGGCCATATCACCGGAGCAGATCGCCATCCTGAAGGAACTCTCCACTATGAAAGAGGCGGTCGGCATCGGGAAGGAGGCCCCGGAGCGCGGGACCTGCGAGGTCTGCGGGGAGTACGGCGTCAAGGTATTCGAGGTAGACGGGGTCTACGTCTGCGAGAGCTGCAGAGAAGATCGAATGGTGGAGGAGTGACTTGAAGGTCGCCCAGGTGATGACCAATCGTCCACTCACCGTAAGGGAGGACGATCTGGCCACGAAGGTGCGGTCCCTATTCAGGAAATCCGACTTCCGTTCCATCCCGGTGGTGGACAGGGAGCGGAGGCTCTTGGGGATAATCACCAGGAAGGACATATTGGGCATCACATCCACCAAGTCCAACATCCCGGCCGAGGGGCTCATGTCCATCCCTATCCTCACCCTCACCCCCGAGGAGGATATCCGCACGGCCATGAGGCGGATGGCCGAGGCGTCCATCTCCACCGTCATGGTGGTGGAGTCCAGTAACAATATGCGGCTGGTGGGGCTGGTGACCGTCCAGGATATAATGAACGTCATCATAGAGAAGGGCTTCACACCCAAGAAGAAGATCATAGAAGAGATCATGACCAGGGATGTTGTCACCTGCACCCCCGAGGACCATCTGCCGAAGGTCTGGACCCGAATGGAAGAGACGGGCTACTCCGGTATACCGGTACTGAAGAAGAACAAGCTCATAGGGATCATCACCCGGAAAGATATACTGAACTCGGGATTTGCCAGGATCCATAGGGAGGACGAGAAGGGGAAGGGGAAGTTCAACACCCCGGTGGAGAAGGTGATGCGGACCCCTGTCATAACCGTCAAGCCCGAGGACAAGGTGGAGGACGCCGTCAGGATAATGTACGAGAACAACATCGGGCGTATCCCGGTGGTAGCCAACAGCCGCCTCATGGGTATAGTGGACAGGAGCGATATCATGCACCAGTACGCGGACAACTGAGCTCTTCGAAACTTTTATCTTCTTAGGTGTAGAAGGTAAGATGGGGGATTTTCATTCTCTATCTTGGCGGAGATAGGCATCGCAACACAACCTTTAATAAGTCATCCTCCAAGAGGTCTATTGCGTTGAGTTCATTCATCGTTGACCTAGGAGGTGTGAGATGCAGAAGGGATACGTAAATTCTAGGAAACCTCTGGACAAGACGAGTATTACCCAGGCGGGGGATCGGGGATCCCTGCAGTTCAGTACCAGGCCGGCGGAGTATAACGGCTCCATCATGTCCATCGCCAACAAGCCCATGATCACGGTGCCCCCCACCATGACGGTCAAGGGGGCTGCCGAGACCATGACCAAGTACCGGTTCAGGAGGCTCCCGGTCACGGACCCAGGGACCAACAAGCTCCTGGGGGTCATAGGCTCCAGCGATATCATAGAGTTCCTGGGGGGCGGTGAGAAGTACCTCCTGATAGAGAACAAACACAACGGAAATTTCTTGGCCGCCATCAACGAGTCGGTTAGGGAGATCATGGTCACCGACGTAGTTACCCTGGGAACCGAGGCGAGCATAAAGGACGCCCTGGAGCTCATGTCCAGCTCCCGTGTAGGGGGGCTGGTGATAGTGGACGGGGAGCGGAGGGTTGTGGGCATCGTGACTGAGCGGGACTTCGTCTTCCTCTTGGCCAACAAGGTCGCTGGGAAGAAGGCCGCCGAGTACATGACCAAAAAGGTGGTGACCACCACTCCAGGGATGAACTTGGGAGATGCCACCAAGATCATGGTGAGGAACAGCTTCAGGAGGCTCCCGGTGATCTCCCAAGGCTTCCTGACCGGCATCCTGACCACCAGGATGATCATAGAGTACATAGGGAGGAACCACATCTTCTCCAAGATCGTCAAGAACCGGGTGGAAGAGGTCCTCAAGACCCATGTGGAGGAGATCATGAAGGCCCAGGTACCAACGGTGGGTCCAGATACGGACCTGGGGGAGGTCGCCAGGGTCATGGAGGAGAGCGGCACCGGCACCGTTTGCGTGGTGGAGGACCGGAAGCTCCTGGGGATTCTCACGGAGCGGGACATCCTCAAGGCCCTGAGCACATAAGGGGGTGGAAGATGCCAAAGGTAGAGGAGTATATGACCGATGAGGTCGTAGCGGCCACCATCAACGAGACCATATCCCACGTCAGGAACCTCCTCCTGAAGCACAACATAAGCCGGGTCATCGTCCTCCAGGATGGTAAGCCGAAGGGGATAGTTACGAAGAAGGACGTCCTCCGGCGCCTGGCTTCTGGGGGTGCGCCCTGGAAGAGGAGGCCCCTGGACAAGATCACCATCTCCAGGGTCATGACCCCCGGGCTGATAACCATCCCCCCCGAGGCCGATGTAAAGGCGGCCGCCAAGCTCATGCTCAAGGAGAACATCTCCTCCCTCCCGGTGGTGGGGTCCAATACGCTCTACGGGATCCTCACGAAGACAGACCTCTTGAGGGCCTACCGGGAGCACTACCAGGGGGCCTTCAGGACCAGGGAGCTGATGACCAGGAAGGTGATCACAGCGAACAGGCATCATACCCTGAGCCATATAGCGGCCCTCATGATGGAGAAGGGGATCGGGAGGGTTGTGATCGTGGACGGGCAGAAGCCCATAGGTATCGTGACCGCCAGCGACCTCTTCTTCGTTAACCTGGAGGACTACAAGAGGGGGATAAGCAAAAAGAGGGTCACATACGTCAAGCCCAAGGTGGCCACCCGGCCCCAATACAGATACGTCCAGACTTTCCCCCTCGTCGTTGCGGAAGATTTCATGGCAACAACCCTCATCACCACCACCCAGGCCTCCGACGCCGCCGAGGCGTCCAGCGTCATGCTGGAGGAGGGGATCTCCTCCCTGCCGGTGGTGGAGGAAGATGAGCTCGGGGGCATAATAACAAAGACCGATATCGTCCGGGGGATGACGAGCCAGAAGAGAGGGAGGTGACTATGCGGGTTGAAGAGTTGATGACCCGGGATCTAGTGACGATAGACAAGAATAGAAAGCTCTCAGACGCCCTGACCCTGATGGAGAAGTGCAGGGTCTCGAGGGTGGTTGTCACGAACAGTGGGAAGGCCTGTGGCATCGTGACGGAAAAGGACATAGCAGAGCACCTGGGAACTTCCCGCCACGGCAAGACACTGCCCTCCAGTCTCCACGTCTCCACGGCCATGAGCACCGATCTCATAGCCATAAAGAGCGGCGCAGACGTGAGAGATGGAGTGGAACTGATGCTGGAGAAAGGGATCTCCTCGCTCCTAGTAATCAACGGATCTGAGCCGGTGGGGATAATAACCAAGACCGATATCCTCCGGTGCCTCACGGACTCCGAGAAACCCTTGGGAGAGATCATGAAGAAGGACCCCCTCACGGTACCGCCCAACAAGCGGATCGTCCACGCCAGGCGCCTGATGCTGGATCGTCACATCAGCAGGGTGATAGCGGCGGAAGAGGGTAGGGCGGTGGGCGTTATGACCGAGAGGGACGCGGCCAAGGCGCTCTATGCCTTCAGGAAGACGGCCGACAAACAACAGTACAACAGGGTCAGGAACCTCCTGGTAGGCGACGTGATGACCCAGGACGTCTTCTGCATGGGGACTTCCGACACCGCCGGAGAGGCGGCCAAGGCGATGCTGGAGAAGCGCTTCTCTGGCATCCCCATCCTGGAGAGAGAGAAGCTGGTGGGCATAGTCACCAAGACCGATCTCATGAAGCTCCTCCTTTAGGCGGTGGCCATGGAAGAGCTGGCGGAGGTC
>JBBSVP010000211.1:0-2872 GCA_038046745.1 Candidatus Hydrothermarchaeota archaeon | reverse complement strand
CGTCGATACCAGAGCTGCGGGTGTGGTGGAGCCCTATAGGGTGAAGGCCCAGGTCCTGAAGTCCGCCCTGGACGCTGTCACAGCGGTCCTGCGGGTTGACGAGATGATCGTAGACGGGGGGCGGAGGGACGATGGCGCCCCGCCGGTCGCTAAGGTGGTCGAAGCGGGGAAGGAGGGGCAGGAATCGAGGGGGAGCGAGGGAAGAGTCCGGTGAGTAAGGTCTCTGTAGGCCCCTTCCACGTGGATCTCGGCGGGGTAAGGGTGCCAGTGGAGAGGGCCCTGGGTGAGTGTCTAAGGACCTTCTTCGAGAGATACCCTGTGGAAGGCACCGTCCTGGAGGTGGGCTCTGGCACGGGCTTCCTCTATTCCCACCTCCCGGGCCCCATGGCCAGGGGCTGGATACAACTCGAGAAGAATAGACTCTTCCTCGAGGAGGCCTTGAGAGACCGAAGGATCGACGGGGCCCGAGGGCTGCTGGGAAGCGCCTACACCCTGCCCTTCAGGGACGGTTCTCTGGACGCAGTATGTGGCTATACCTCCTTCGACTCCTTCTTCGATCTCCCAAGGGCCGTGGGGGAGGCTGCAAGGGTCCTCAGGCCGGGGGGACGGTTCTTCCATCTCCTGGATCTGAAGCCCCACAGCAATGTGGTGGAGCTATCTCCGGAGGAGATAACCAGGCTGGAGGCCCTGACCAGCCAGGGCCATGGGAGAGGGGTATCGAGGACCTATGAGCTGGGCTGGGAGCGGGAGAGGGCCTTCGAGGCAAAGCTGAGGAGGGAGCTGGAGGTCCGCGGCTTCGGGTCCATCGAGGCCGGTGAGATAGAAGGTCGAGTCCTTAAGCGGAAGCTGGAAGTCCACAGAGCCCAGGACTCGACCTTCTCGGATGCGGTCCTCTTCAGGTTTGACATGGGGGATGTGAGGGCATACGCCCTCCCTTTCCCGTTAAATATACCCTACCGCCTGCTCATGGATAGGGTCTTGGAGTGGGCCAGAGTCAGGTACGTTACTGCCGAGAGATTCCATATTTGAGTATGTTATCCTTCATTTGTACTATAAAAAGTGATTTAAATGAACAGCTTGAAGGGCGCAGGCGGGGTTGAGAGTCTCGGGAGCCAGTTGAGGAATCCCATCAGGACCCTCATCATGGACGGACTGATCGAGAACATACCCGACGACGGGATGGAGAGCGGTAAGCTCTCCCACGCGGCCCTGAGCTTCTACGTAGGGGAGAGGCTCAAGCCCGAGGAGTTTGAGGAGGTCCACGCGTACCTGGAGGGGGAGCTGGGGATAAGGGTCAAGTATGTGGGCCTCTTGGATAGGGACCGCCTATACACCATCAACCGTATCTTCAGCATACTGAAGAAGCGGGTGGGGGTGAGACTCTTCGCTCACGTCTACTCCCATCTCACCTATCTGGCAGAGGACCGGGGGGTCTTGAAGAGAGGGATGAGCGGGAGCGAGACCTACTACCAGGTAAGCCCCGAGACCCTGGACATGTGTGGGGGGATAGCCCCCATAAGGAGGCTCCTCTGCGACCTAGACGGGACGTGCAATCCTGTTGGGTGCCTGGAGGACCTCAACGCCTCCCCAAGCGATCCCAAGCAGGTCAGGGCTTTCTTCAAGAGGCTCCCTGACATCAACGACTCTGCCAACCACCCCAGGAACTCCCTGGAGATCCTGAGATATCTTTATACCAACAGGGTGGCCTACTACAGGGACTATAAGAGGTAGTCAGGGGACGAACTCCCTCTTACCTCCAAGGAGGTCCCTGAGGAACTGCGAGAGGTCTTTTGTATCCACCCTCACCTGTCCGGCGGTGTCCCTCTCCCTCACGGTGACTTTACCATCTTTGAGGGAGTCGAAGTCCACGGTGATGGCATAGGGGACACCAGCCTCGTCCACCCTGGCATACCTCCTCCCTATGGAGTCCCCCTCGTCATAGGTCACCATCAGGCCCTCCCCCTTCAGCGTATCCACTATCCGCAGGGCATATCCCGCCAGCTCCTCTTTCGGGACGAGGGGAAAGACCGCCACCTCCATAGGGGCTACGGAGTTCTTGAAGGCCATAATGGCGCGCCCTTCCCTCTCCAGGTAGGCCGCCTCCAGGACACAGTAGAGGGTCCGGTCTATGCCATAGGATGGTTCAACCACATGGGGCACGACCTTCTCTCCTACCACCCTCTCTTCCACCTCCTTGAGGCCCAGATGATCCTTCCCCAGCACCACCCTCTCGCCTTCCAGTTCTAGGGTCACTTGCCCCCCCCTGGCAAAGGCCGCCACGCCTTCTTCCCCCAGCTCCTTCAGGGCCGCAACGATCTTCCCTGCCTTCCCCTTGAACTGTGGCCCCAGGCTGGCCATGTTGGGCTCCAGTACTCTCTTCTTCACCAGCCTTGGGGTCTCGTAATGGACGAAGGCCGCCAGCTCCGCTTTGCTCACCATCTGGTGGGCGCGCAGGTCGAAGTCGGTCCTGTCTGCTATGCCCACGACCTCTACCCAGCCGAAGCGCTTGGTGAAGACCTCCGCGTCCCAGCAGTCCGCCGCGTAGTGGGCCATCTCGGTCTTGAGGTGCTGACGGAACCTGATCTTCTCGCCAGGGATGCCGGCTTCTTCCAGGAACCGGCGCGTCAGGACGAGGTGGTAGCAGAGGAGCTCATGTGCCACTATGGTCCCCACGGCCTCCCTGGCGGTGACCCTCCTCTCCTCCCCGCCCCTCGTCATCAAGAGGAGTTCGTCCCCGGCATACCTGGCGAAGTCCTTGTGGGTCTTGTGGAGGGGGTGGACGAAGATCTCCACCTCCGCCTGGGTAAACTCTCTCAACCTTATCAGCCCCTGGCGGGGGGAGATCTCGTTCCGGTACGCCCGCCCCACGATC
>JBBSVP010000210.1:0-4980 GCA_038046745.1 Candidatus Hydrothermarchaeota archaeon | reverse complement strand
AGGTGGGAAGGTGGGCCGGGATAAATACCAGGACGAGGCTCGCGGAGATGACCACCAACGTCCAGTTCGAGGTGGCGGGGGCGCGGCTGGAGCACCCGGATATGATGGAGTTCTACTTCGGCTCCAAGGTCGCACCCAAGGGGTACGTCTGGGTCTTCCCCAAGGGCGACGACCTGGCCAACGTGGGTGTCGGGATAAGGGGGACCCAGGGGACGGCCCTGGCATACCTCCAGCGCTTCCTGGAGGCCCACGAGGGCCTGGGGAGAGGTAAGGTGGTGGGGATCGTGGCCGGCGGGGTACCGGTGGAGGGGCCCATGGAGAGGTCCGTGGCCGATAACGTCCTCCTGGTGGGGGACGCGGCCAGGCAGGTGGACCCCCTGACTGGCGGGGGGATATACAACGCCATGTACTGCGCCACCCTGGCCGCCGATGTTATAAAGGCGGGGCTGGAGAAGGGCGATCTATCGGCCCAGTTCCTGATGGAGTACCACAGGAGGTGGTGGGCGGGGGTAGGGCAGGGGCTCCTCCGCTCCCTCAGGGTGAAGGAGGCCCTGGAGAAGATGCGGGACGAGGACCTGGACGCCATAGCCCGGGCCATGAGGGGCCTCCAGCTGGGCGACGTAGATATAAAAGACGTCTCCAGCGTCATGCTCAGCCTCCCGCCGGAGCTGGTGAGCTTCGTCCAGGGCCTCATGGGGGGATGAGATGCGCTCCCTGAATATCGGCATATTCAACGACCCGGAGTTGCCCAAGACGCTGGGGAAGAAGGGGACGGCCAGCGACATAGCCATATACAACAGGAAGGTGGGGGAGGAGGTCTACACCTTCGCAGCCCCCGTGGGCTACCCGGAGAAGCTTGCGCCCTTATTCCAGACCATAGGCCTCTCAGACTGCGCGATACTGTGCGTCAAAGAGCTAACTCCCGCCCTGGGGGAGGTGGTCCTGGCCCTCGATGCCTTCGGCCTTGAGGGGGGCCTCCTGGTCCTGGACGGCATCGACCAGACGAAGGCGGCGGCGGCCCTCAAGGGGACGGTGGCCGCGGGCTATAAGACCGTAGGTAAGGACTACAACGCCATAATGGAAGGGCTCAAAGGCATGGAGCCCAGGAAGGGCGGAGCCCTTAAGATACCGGTGGACCACTCCTTCGATGTGCGCGGGGTCGGGACCGTGGTCCTGGGGGTCGTGAGGGGCGGGAAGATCCGGGTCCACGACGAGCTCCTCCTCCTGCCATCCGGCAAGGAGATAGTCGTCAAGTCCATCCAGATGCAGGACGAGGCCGTGGAGGAGGCGTCCAGCGGGGACAGGGTGGGCCTGGCCCTGAAAGGCGCCACAGTGGAGGAGCTCCGGCGGGGCGCTATCCTGGCCGCCAGAGAGACCGGAGTGAAATCATCCAGGGACTTGGTGCTGGAGCTGAGGCCGAACCCCTACTTCAAGGAGCCCCTCAAGGTGGGGCAGAAGGTCCTCCTGGGCGTCGGGCTCCAGTACGAGCCGGCCCAGGTGGTGGCGGTCGAGGGAGGGGGTACCCTGGAGGTCAGGCTGCGGGCTGAGAGGGAGATACTCTACGAGGCAGGGGAGAGGGCCGCCCTGGCGAGGCCCGAGGTGAAGGGCCTCAGGGTGGTGGGCGGCGGGATCCTCAGGTAGCTAGAGCTTATCCTTCAGGAGGTAGTAGCCGGCCGACTTCTGCCTGGCCACCCTCTTGGCGAGCCCCTTGCTCACCAGCTCGCCCAGGGCCGCGTTCACCTGCGCCTTCCCCATCTTGCAGGCCTTCATCACGTCGTCGGCGGTCTTGAGCACGTCCTCGGAGGTGGCGCTGAGCTTCTTCAGGGCCTCCAGGACCTTCTTTGCCGGATCAGAGATATCTACCATATGATCACCAACCTCTGTCCAGCGGTCCCTCAGGGATATAAAGCTATCTGTTCCTAGATCTACCTGCCCGGTGCCTTGTATTCTTCCCATTTAACCTTCTTATCATTGATTACATCCCTTAAAATCCGTTCCGGTGGAGACAAAGAAGACTTACCGGTCTTCACCTCAACGAAAACAACTTCTTCAATATGCTTGTTATCCATTCCTTTAAACACTATGAAATCAATAGGTTTGCCGATAAACCTTACCTCAGTAGGACTGTAGGGGAAATCAGGCAGATAAGGTGCAAGCTGCTCTAGGAACTGTCCGCCAAGAACAGCTCTGCTTTGTTTAACAGATTTTTCACTTTCAGCTTTTATTATATCAGGTAACTCTTTCTGAGCCTGCAAGTAACCGAGCTTTCTGCCTAGCAAATAGCCAATAAAAATAAGAATAACCACACCTAAAGCAACCAATATTAGTGTCAGGATATCCATAAAATCTTCTTTGCTTGTTCTTTGTTTTATACTATTCGTTCCACTCTCCCTTTTACTTCGCGTCTCTTAGGAGAGACCAGGAGAACAACTCCCTCAAGCCGGAGCGGCTAGATCACCTCCACCGCCTCCTCTCTCACCTCGCTCCCCTCAATCCTCCAGGCCCTCACCTCCGGCCTCCGGGGGTCCAGGAGGGAGACGATGAGATGGGGGACGGGGTAGAAAGCCCGTTCGATGTCCACCGCCGACGGGGCCGCGGGCCAGCGGGGGTGGGAGTGGTAGATCCCCAGGAGGTCCAGCCCCTCCCTCTCCAGGAGGTTGAAGAGCATGAGCTGGTCCCCCGGGTCGAGGTGGTACTCCGCCTCCCCACCGGCCACGTTCCTCCCCCGGTAGACCCTGGTCGCCTCTCCCTTGCCACCCAATAGGCCGCAGCACTCCCTGGGATACTCCCCCCTGGCGTGGACCAGGACCTCTTCCCGGCATTTCCTGGCGATCCGCATAGTAGAAACCTTTTTAAGATGGGTCCCCCTTAAGGGTTTGGAGGCTTTTAAGATGCAGAAGATCGTAATCTCCGAGAGCGCAAAATCCTTCCACCTGGATCTGGATGAGGAGAAGGCCAGGGCGGTGGTGGGCCTGGAGCTTGGGAACGTCCTGGACGGGACCAAGATAGGCCTCCCGGGCTACAAGCTCCAGATCACGGGCGGGTCCGACAAGGACGGCTTCCCCATGCGCCCCGACGTCCACGGGAGGGTGAGGCCGAGGATACTCCTATCCAAGGGGCCGGGCTACAGGCCCCTTGAGGCAGGGGTGAAGCGGAGGAAGAGGGTGAGGGGGAACGTCATAACCCCCGAGATAGTCCAGATCAACACCAAGGTGGTGGAGAAGGGCGCCCAAGGCCTGGAGGAGCTCCTGGCCAAGGCGGAGGGGGAGAAGAAGCCCGAGAAGAAGGGGAAGGCCAAGAAGGCCGCCAAGAAGTAGGTTGCATGCAGCCAGAGACCAATATCGGCATGATCGGTCACGTAGACCACGGGAAGACCACCCTGACGCAGGCCCTCTCTGGGGTCTGGACCGACCGCCACAGCGAGGAGATCAAGAGGGGCATATCCATAAGGCTTGGCTATGCCAACGTGGCCTTCCGGAAGTGCCCCAAGTGCAAGGGGTCCAAGGCCTACACCACCGACAAGGTGTGCAGGCACTGCAAGGCGAAGACCGAGACCACCAGGGAGGTCTCCTTCGTCGACTCCCCTGGCCACGAGACCCTCATGGCCACGATGCTCTCCGGTGCCGCCATAATGGACGGCGCCGTCCTGGTGATAGCCGCCAACGAACCATGCCCCCAGCCCCAGACCAAAGAGCACCTCATGGCCCTGGACATCATAGGGGTGAAGAAGATCGTCATAGTCCAGAACAAGGTGGACGTGACCCCCAGGGACAAGGTCCTGGAGAACTACGAGCAGATAAAGAGCTTTGTAAAGGGGACGGCGGCCGAGGGGGTGCCCATAATCCCCATAGCAGCCCAGCACAAGGCCAATATAGATGTCCTGATCCAGGAGATCGAGAGGAACATACCCACCCCAGAGAGGGACTCGAAGAAACCGGCCAGGATGTACGTAGCCAGGTCCTTCGATATAAACAAGCCCGGGACCCTCCCCGAGGACCTCCAGGGGGGCGTGTTGGGGGGCTCCCTCTCCCAGGGGAAGCTGAAGATAGGGGATATCATAGAGATAAGACCCGGCCTCAGGATGGAGGAGGATAACAAGGTGGTCTGGAGGCCCCTCACCACCGAGATCACTTCCATCATCGCCGGCGACAGGAAGCTGAAGTCCGTCATGCCTGGCGGCCTGGTGGGGATAGGGACGAAGCTCGATCCCGCCCTCACCAAGGCCGACGGGCTCTCGGGGATGGTGGTGGGGGAGCCCGATACCCTTCACCCCATCCTCGACAGCCTACTATTGGAGGTCCACCTCCTCCAGCGGGTGGTGGGGACGAAGGAGGAGCTGGAGGTGGACAAGATCAAGACCAATGAGCCCCTGATGCTCAACACCGGTACCGCTACCTCGGTGGGGATTGTTACCAGCGCCAGGGGCGATGAGGCAGAGATGAGGCTCAAGCTCCCGGTATGCGCCGAGAAGGGCGCCCGCGTGGCCATGAGCAGGCGCATAGGGGCCCGGTGGCGGCTGATAGGCTATGGGACCATCCTGTAATCTATGTATCGGGTGCTGCTGGACACGAACTTCTTGCTGGTCCCCTTCCAGTTTGGCGTAGACATCTTCGCTGAGCTGGAGAGGCTCCTGGACGTGGAATATGAGATCATCGTACCTGCACCGGTGGTGAGAGAGTTGGAGCGGCTGGTAGAGAAAGGGGGTAGAGAGGCCCGGAATGCCAGGTCCGCCATGGAGCTGGTGAAGGGCGTCAAGGTCCTGGAGATGGGCGGTGATGCAGATACGGCCCTTCTCACTTCGGCTGCAGGGGATACGGTCATCTGCACTAACGATAAGCTTTTAAGGGAGAGGGTGAGACAGAAGAGAGCACCCGTTATATACATGAGGCAGAAGAGATATCTGGTCTTGGATGGGAACTTGGCATAGGAGATAGCACCATGGAGAAGCTGGTACTCATATCTTTCCTCTCGATCATCTTT
>JBBSVP010000209.1:0-3210 GCA_038046745.1 Candidatus Hydrothermarchaeota archaeon | reverse complement strand
GGTTGTTCTCCGCCTGCTGCGCCACGCCCTCCCGAGCATATAAATGGTCTGGGGCAAAGTAGATAAGCCAGCTCTGGGAGGGGGAGGCCATGGCATGGAAGGGCGAGAGGGAGACCCTGTGGGAGCGGGCCGCCCTCCTGGGGATGGTGGGCAGCGGCTTTCTCCTGGCCCTGAAGCTCGTCGGCGGGTTCTTGGCCGGGAGCACTGCGGTACTGGCAGATGCCATGGACTCCTTGGCCGATATCCTGGTATCGGGCCTGGCCTGGCTGGGCGTCCAGCTCGCCAAGCGCCCCCCCGATGAGGAGCATCCATACGGCCACTGGGATGTAGAACCCATCATAGGTTTCATAGTAGCGGGTCTCCTGGTCATCGGGGGGATAGAGTTCGCCAGGTACTCCCTCGGCCTCTTCTCCAGCCCCAGGACCCCTACAACTCTGGCGCTCTATGTGATGGCCATAGATCTGGGGGCAAAGATCTTCATGGCCCACTACACCCTAGGGGCAGCGGAGAAGACAAGGAGCCCGGCCCTCAAGGCCAGCGGCGAGAACTACCGTTCGGATATATACAAGAGCGCCGGCATAATCTTGGGTCTCTGGGCCACCAGGCAGGGCTACCCCATCTTGGACCCCCTGACGGGCCTCCTCGTCTCCCTTTGGGTCGTGAAGACGGGCCTCCAGGTGGGGAGGGAGAATGCGCTCCAGCTCATGGGTACGGTGCCGTCCCCAGCCATGAAGAAGGATATCGAGAACCTCGTACTGGGGACGAAGAAAGTCATCCATACCCACCGTGTAAGGCTCCACGGGATGGGCGCCTATTTTATCGTGGACTTGCATGTCTGCGTCGACGAGTCCATCTCCCTCTTGGAGGCCCACCGGGTGACCCACGATATCCAGAGGCGGATAGTCGAGCACTTCCCAGAAGTCGCCTCGGCCATGGTCCATATCGAGCCCCTGGACATCCACTGTGTCAGGAGGCCGCCGGCAGCCAACCAAAAGGTTGATAAGCCCTCCGAGTCCTATAAAGGTCAGCCCCGGTAGTGTAGACCGGCCAATCATGCGGCCCTTTCGTTCAACCCTTTTGCTCGCTGACGCTCCCAAAAGCGTTGACGGAAAGGAGAGAGGACAGGCTGCGACTCGGGTTCAAATCCCGACCGGGGCATATGTCAGCGCTTCGCAGCCAAGCCTTTCACAAGAGATGGCTCGAATGGCTGCTCGCGCCGACACCCCTTCGAACCACTCGTCGGACTTCGGCTCAGGCCTCGTCCTCCTCGTGGTGCTACCGGGTGCTAACCCTGTAAAAAGGCCTTGAGCTCCATGGTAAGGAAGAAGTCGTCGAGGAGCGCGGCGAGGCGCAGCATAAATCTTCTCGCCGCGGCCAGTCACAGAAAGCTTTAAATGGTATGGTCGGTCTCTTTAAATCTATTCAATACCGATGAGAGGAGGTATTCCATGCCGAAGATATATGTCCGTTTTGATGTCCCTAAGGAGCTGGCCGAGAAGACTTACGAGGCCCTGGAAATCGCCAGGAACACAGGCAAGCTGAGCAAAGGGACGAACGAGGTAACCAAGTACGTGGAGAGGGGCCAGGCCCAGCTGGTCCTCATCGCGGGTGACGTGGAGCCCGAAGAGGTCGTGGCCCACCTCCCGATGCTCTGCGAGGAGAAGAAGATCCCGTACATATACGTCCCCAGCAAGCAGGAGCTCGGCAAAGCGGCTGGGCTTGAGGTCCCAACCGCCTCCGCCGCCATTGTCACTCCGGGAAAGGCCAAAGAGCTGGTCGAGGAGATCGTGGAAAAGGTAAAGGCTCTGAAGAAGTAGAGCCAAGCGGTAAGTGAACCATGCCAAAGGAAGAGGAAACCCAAGGCTTCCCGGCGGATGTCGTGGAGATTGTCGGCAGGACCGGGATGACCGGTGAGATACTCCAGGTCAAGTGCCGGATCCAGGAAGGGAGGGACAAGGGTAGGACCATCAGGCGGAACGTGAAGGGACCAGCCCGGGTAGGGGACATCATCATCCTCATGGAGACGGATAGGGAGGCCAGGGAGCTCAAGGTCCCATAGGTGCAATATGGATGTCTACGACTGCTCCTTCTGCGGCGAGAAGATAGAGAGAGGCACCGGGAAGATGTACGTGAAGAAGGACGGCGCCATCCTCTACTTCTGCAGCAGCAAGTGCGAGAGGAACCAGCTCAAGCTGGGCAGGGTCCCCCGCAGGGTCCCGTGGACCAAGGCCGGTGCCAAGGCCAAGAAGTAGGTCTGTGAACGTAAGAGGGGCTTCTAGGAGTGATCGAGATGGAGAGGACCTTCCTGATGGTCAAGCCCGACGGCGTGGCGAGGGGGCTTCTGGGGGAAGTCCTGAGGAGGGTGGAGAGGAAGGGGCTCAAGATCATAGCCGTGAAGATGCTCAGGGTGGACGAGCCCCTGGGGAAGAGGCACTACGAGGAGCACAGGGAGAAGCCCTTCTTCCCGGGCCTCATCTCCTTCATCACCTCCGGCCCCTCGGTCGCCACGGTGGTGGAGGGCAGGGATGCCATAAAAGTCATGCGGGCCATGATAGGGAAGACGGACCCCAAGGAGGCACCGCCCGGTACCATAAGGGGGGACTTCGGCCTGGATGTGGGCAAGAACATAGTCCACGCCTCGGACTCGAAGTCCTCGGCGGAGCGGGAGATGGCCCTCTACTTCGCCCCTGAGGAGCTCCTCACCTACTCCAGGGCCGACGAGTCCTGGGTCTACGAGGAGTAGCCTCCAGCGTTATGATAAGGCAACCCATAGTAGCGGTCCTCGGGCATGTGGACCACGGGAAGACAACCCTCCTGGACAGGATCCGGGGCTCGGCGGTGGCCAAGAGGGAGGCGGGGGGCATCACCCAGCACATAGGGGCTACGGAGATACCCATCGCGACCCTGGCGGAGGTCTGCGGTGGTCTCATGGAGAGGCTCGGCGGCCGGATAACCATCCCTGGCCTCCTCTTCATAGACACCCCCGGCCATGCGGCCTTCACGACCCTCAGGAAGAGGGGCGGGGCCCTGGCGGACCTGGCGGTCCTGGTGGTGGACGTGATGGAGGGATTCCAGCCCCAGACGATAGAGGCCCTCTCCATCCTCAAGGCCTACAAGACCCCCTTCCTGGTGGCGGCCAACAAGATCGACCGCATCCAGGGCTGGCGTTCTATAGAAGGCTCCTCCTTCATCAAGAGCTTCCAGGAACAG
>JBBSVP010000208.1:0-2700 GCA_038046745.1 Candidatus Hydrothermarchaeota archaeon | reverse complement strand
GCAGGCCCATCTATAGATAGGCGGAACTTTGCCACGCATAAAACTTATGGTCAGATACCACTGGGACGGCGGTGCCGGAGAATGCGGTCCGCCTTCCAGGCCCTCGATAAAAAGCTTTTAATATATGTTAGCCCTCCAGCAAGTATGCACCCCGAAGCATCCCTGGAGATATAGGATGGCCAAGAAGTACATCTACCTGTTCGAGGAGGGCAACTCCAGCATGAAGGGCCTGCTGGGGGGCAAGGGGGCGGGCCTGGCCGAGATGAGCAACATAGGGCTCCAGGTACCGCCCGGCTTCATCATAACCACCGAGGCCTGCAAGGACTATAACAGGGGTGGGAAGAAATTCCCGAAGGGGCTGGAGGCCGAGGTCTACAGGTACCTGGTTCATGTGGAGGAGAGGACCGGGAGGCGCTTCGGGGACCAGTCGAACCCCCTCTTCGTCTCAGTCCGCTCGGGTGCACCCGTATCCATGCCGGGGATGATGGACACGGTCTTGAACCTGGGGATGAACGACGCCACCGTGGCGGGCTTCATCGCCCAGACTAGGAACGAGAGGTTTGGGTACGACTGCTACAGGCGCTTCATCCAGATGTTCGCAAAGGTGGTCCTGGGGATCAAGCACGACAAGTTCGAAGAGGTGATGGAGCGCCGCAAGGAGAGGCGGGGAGTGACGCTGGACATAGAGCTGGACGCCGGGGCCCTCAAGGAGATCGTCCAGGACTTCAAGGGAATCGTCAAGCGGGAGACCGGCAGGGACTTCCCGATGGACCCGAAGGTCCAGCTCCGCCTCGCCATAGCGGCTGTCTTCGACTCCTGGAACAGCCCCAGGGCCATAGTCTACAGGCGGGAGTTCAAGATCCTCGAGGACCTGGGGACGGCGGTCTGCGTGGTGGCCATGGTCTTCGGCAACGTGGGGATGGATTCGGGGACCGGAGTTGCCTTCACGAGGGACCCGGCCACTGGCGAGAAGAAACTCTACGGGGAGTACCTGATGAACGCCCAGGGGGAGGATGTGGTCGCCGGTACCAGGACCCCCATCACCATCGACCAGATGCTGGCGGAACAGCCCCAGCTCTACAGGGAGCTAGCGAAGGTCTCGGAGCTCCTGGAGCGCCACTACAAGGACGTCCAGGACATGGAGTTCACCATAGAGCGCGGGAAGCTCTACATGCTCCAGACAAGGAGGGGGGAAAGGACCGCCCAGGCGGCAGTGAATATCGCGGTGGACATGGCAAAGGAGGGGCTCCTGACCAAGGAGGAGGCGTTACTCAGGGTCCAACCGGCGCAGCTGGACCAGCTCCTTCACCGGCGGATAGACCCGAAGGCCAGGGTCGAGGCCGTGGCCAAGGGCCTGCCGGCCTCGCCAGGGGCGGCCTGCGGGACCGTGATCTTCGACGTGGACGAGACTGAGAGGCTCGGTAAGGCAGGCAAGAAGGTAATCCTGGTGCGCCCCGAGACCACCCCCGAGGACATTCACGGGATGGTGGCGGCCCAGGGGGTCCTGACGAGCCGGGGCGGCATGACGAGCCACGCCGCCGTGGTGGCCAGGGGGATGGGGAAGCCCTGCGTCGCCGGGTGCGAGGAGATCAGGATCGACCTGGAGGCCCAGGTCTTCAGGGTTGATGGCAAGACGGTGAAGAAGGGCGATATAATAACCTTAGACGGGGCCACGGGGCAGGTGATCCTCGGCGAGGTGCCCATGGTGGAGCCGGACATGACCCTGGAGCTGAAGGAGCTCCTGACCTGGGCCGATGCGGCGAGGGTCCTGGGTGTCAGGGCCAACGCCGACAACCCCCAGAACGCCGCCAGGGCCAGGGACTACGGCGCTGAAGGCATAGGTCTCTGCCGGACGGAGAGGATGTTCAACGCCCAGGACCGGCTGCCCATCGTCCAGGAAATGATCCTTGCCGAGACCGAAAAGGAGAGGCGCGCAGCGCTGGAGAAGCTCAAGCCCATGCAGAAGGGGGACTTCCTGGAGATCTTCAAGGCCATGGACGGTCTGCCCGTCACCATAAGGCTCCTCGACCCGCCCCTCCACGAGTTCCTCCCGCAGCTGGAGGACCTCCTGGTGGAGGTGACGACCCTCCGGTGCAAGGGGGCCCACGGCGAGGAGCTGACGAGGAAGGAGAGGGTCCTGAAGAAGGTCCTCGCCCTGAAGGAGCACAACCCCATGCTCGGCCACCGGGGGTGCAGGCTGGGGATAAAGTACCCCGAGATCTACGAGATGCAGGTCATGGCCATCTTCGAGGCCGCCGCGGAGCTCCAGAAGGAGGGGATGAAGGTCCTCCTGGAGATCATGCTCCCCCTCATAGGGGAGGCGAACGAGCTCCGAATCCTCAGGGATAGGATAGAGTGCGTCGCCAGGGGGGTCATGGGGGCTGCGGGCGTGGACCTCCCCTACTCCATCGGGACCATGATCGAGATCCCGAGGGCCGCCCTCACGGCCGACGAGATCGCCCGGTACGCTGAGTTCTTCTCCTTCGGTACGAACGACCTCACCCAGACGACCTTCGGTTACAGCCGGGACGACGCCGAGGGCAAGTTCATCCATTATTATCTAGAGAACAAGATCCTGGAATCGAACCCCTTCGAGGTGGTGGACCAGAAGGGGGTCGGGAAGCTGATGCGGCTTGCGGTGGAGAACGGGCGGAAGACCAGGAAAGACCTGAAGGTCGGGATCTGCGGGGAGCAGGGTGG
>JBBSVP010000207.1:0-1939 GCA_038046745.1 Candidatus Hydrothermarchaeota archaeon | reverse complement strand
AAGGCCAGAAGTATGATGGGAAGGAGACGAACATATCCAGGTAATAGACGAACCCGAAGGCGGTTCCCACGGCATTCACCACGGCCACTGGGAGGATCAGAGTAGTCAAGATCCTCCTGGGGTCCATGGAGGTAAATGGCCCTGGAGCATTAAAAACCTTTCAATTCTTTTGGGTAATAATGGGGCAAACATTTATATTTGGGCTGCGGTCTAGTCTAAGTTACCAGGGCTAAACTGGTAGCATCGTATCGCGGAGGATGATGGATGAAGGTCTTGATGTTGGGGCTGGGTCAGGCTGGGAGCAAGATAGCGGACCTATTCTTAGCTGACGATAGGAAGAGCCACGTACCCCACACCTTCGAGGCCATCGCCATCAACACGGCTACCTCGGACCTCATGGGGCTCCAGTACATCCCCCAGGAAGACAGGATCCTCCTAGGCGAGACGATAGTCAAGGGGCACGGGGTTGGGGCTGACAACAGGAAGGCGGCAGAGATCGCCGAGGAAGAGTCTGAGATCGTCCTCAACAGGGTCTCGAAGTTCGATACGAGCAATATAGACGCCTTCATAGTCGCAGGGGGGCGGGGGGGAGGCACCGGGAGCGGTACCATATCGGTTATATGCAAACAGCTGAAGAAGATCTATGACGAGCCCATCTACGCCATCGGCATCCTCCCGGCGGAGACCGAGGGAGATATCTATACCCTCAATGCCGCCAGGTCGCTGAAGGCGCTGCTTCCGAACTGTGATGCCACCATATTGGTGGACAACGGGGCCTTCCTCAGGTCCGGGGAGAGTGTCAGGGAGGCCTACGAGCGCATAAATACCGAGGTCGTAAAGAGGATCGGGGTCCTCTGCCGGGCCGGGGAGGCCAGATCGAGGAAGGATGTGGGGGAGATGGTGGTGGATGCTGCCGAGGTGATAAATACCATGAAGGCCGGCGGCATCTGCAGCATAGGCTACGCCTCCGAGATCATCGAGCGGGAGGGCTTCTTCACATCCCTCTTCAGGAGGAAGCAGTACCAGATAGGCAAAGCCTCCAGGATCATATCTGTCACCAAGAGGGCGGTGAAAGGGAGGCTCCTCCTGCCCTGTGAGTACAGGACCGCCCAAAAGGCGCTCATAGTCATCGCCGGACCGCCTGATCAGCTGGATAGGAACGGCATATCGAAGGCCAGGGAGTGGCTGGAGAATAACATCTCTGGTACCGAGGTCAGGGGCGGAGATTATCCGCTCCCCAAGAGCAGCTACGTCGGCTGCGTCGTCCTCCTGGCAGGCATCTCCAACGCCCCCAGGGTCAAAGCGATGCTTGAGCGGGCGAAGATGGTCCAGCAGAAGGTGACCGAGGGGCCGCATAAGGAGAAGGACCTCCAGTTCCTCCTGGGGGATATAGAGAACCTCCAGTTATAGGTGGGGAGGGATGGTCTCTCTCATAGGTCTCGGAGGAGCAGGCTCCAAAGTCGTCGCCACCTTCTATCGGAAGGATCCCTTCGACCTCCTCCTCCACAAGTTCTCCAGGGGCGAGAGCCCTGTGAAGGGGGTCGCCATAGACACCTCCAACCACATAATGAAGCTGGACAACATACCGGTGGAGAACAGGGTCCTCATAGGGAACAGCAGGGTCAAGGGGCGCGGCACCGGGGGGGACGCGGAGCTGGGGAGGAAGATCATGGCCGAGGAGTCCGAGCTGGCCTTGGCCGCCGTGAAGAAGGCGAACCCCGAGAAGCCCGAGATCTTCTTCGTGGTTGCCAGCGCCGCAGGTGGTACCGGGGCAGGGGGGTTCCCCGTCATCGCCGATGTCCTGAAGAAAGTCTACGGCGTACCAGTAGTGGGCATAGTGATCCTGCCGTCCAAGAGCGAAGGGACCATCTTCACCAAGAACGCCTACAAGAACTTCGATGCCATGACAGAGGCCCTGGACGGGACCATTGTGCTGGAT
>JBBSVP010000206.1:0-6320 GCA_038046745.1 Candidatus Hydrothermarchaeota archaeon | reverse complement strand
TCTAGGACCTCTGTCACTGGGGCCTTCATCCCCACCGAGACCACCTTCTTGGTCATCGCCTCTTCTATCGCCACGCCCCTTAGGAGGGGGTTCATAGATGCCTGACCTCCCTTATGAGCCCGTTGTCCTTGCCTATAGATTCCACCCCCGCTTATAGTATAGTGGGCACTCCCATTAATAATCCTGCCGGAATCATGCCCTGAGGAGGTCCACTATCTGGGACGGGAGGCTCGCAACCCTTACCCCCGCCCCCTCCAGGACCGCTATCTTGGACTTGGCCGTCCCAGCGCCCCCAGTTATTATCGCTCCAGCGTGCCCCATCCTCTTCCCCACCGGCGCTGTCCTGCCCGCTATGTAACCCACCACTTTTTTTGAATAACCTCTGGCCAAGTACTCCGCCGCCCTCTCCTCTAGAGTCCCCCCTATCTCCCCTATGAGGACCACGGCCTCTGTGTCGGGATCGTCCTGGAAGCGCTCAAGAGCGCCGATGAAATCGATGCCTATGACCTTGTCCCCGCCTATGCCAAGGGCGGTGGACTGCCCCATGCCTGCCCTGGTGAGCTGGTGGATGATCTCGTAGGTCAACGTCCCGGAGCGGGATACTATCCCGACCTTTCCCGGGCGGAAGATGTGATTGGGCATGATCCCGATTTTGCAGGCCCCGACAGAGGTTATCCCAGGGCAGTTTGGGCCTATGACCGTGAGCCCCCTGGCCCTGGCTTGCTGCACTATCTCGATGCTGTCGTGGACCGGTATCCCCTCGGTTATGATGACCGTCAGCAGGCCGGAAGCCAATGCTTCCAGGGCGGCGTCCTTGGCGAACCTGGCGGGGACGAAGATAGCCGCGGCTTCCGCATCCTCGTGCTCCAGAGCGTCGGAGACGCTGTTGAAGACCCTCATCCCGTGGACCTCCTCCCCCCCCTTCCCGGGGGTCACCCCCGCCACGACCCTCGTCCCGTACTCCAGCATCAGCTGCGTGTTGAAGGAGCCCTGCCTGCCCGTGATGCCCTGGACGATCACCCTCGTATCCCTGTCCACCAGTATCAAAGCTCCACCACCCTCCGCACCCCTTCCTCCAGGGAGTCCAGGGCGTGGATCCCGTGGGCCCGCAGGATCTCCTTCGCCTCCCCTTCGTTAGTCCCGATCATCCGCACCACGATTGGGATTTTTATCCCTACTCGCTCCTTGTAGTTCGCTATTCCCAGTGCGATTTCATCACACCGGGTTATCCCACCAAAGATGTTTATGAAGACCTTCTTGGGCCTCTTGAGGAGGACTACCTCCAGCGCCTGCTCCATCCGTTCTACACCGGCTCCGCCGCCCACGTCCAGGAAGTTGGCAGGTCTGCCGCCGTAGTGCTCCAGCACGTCCAGGGTGGCCATCACCAGCCCGGCACCGTTCCCTATGACCGCTGTATCGCCCTCAAGCTCTACGTACTGGAGATCGTACTCCCTGGCTTTCTTCTCAGCCCCACCGACGGCCTCCTCCATGGATGCCAGCCCCGGTTGCCTGAAGAGGGCATTCTCGTCGATGATCATCTTTGCGTCTGCAGCCACCAATCCTCTCTCCGTCACCGCCAGGGGATTTATCTCCACCAGCTCTGCATCGTACCGCCGCATGATCTCGTACAGTTTGTGGGCCAGGAACGTGGCTCCGGGCCTCTGTAGGTCCATGCCTGGGGTGTAGGGTAGTCTAACCATCTTGCCCATTCTGGCCATCTCCTCCACCTCCACACCCCCTTGGGCCGAGAAGAGGCAGACGACGCCCTTCTCCGCCCCGTCCACCGTCAGGGCCAGGTACCACTCCTCCTGGATCTCCAGCCTCTCCTCTACCAGTACCTCGTTCACCCTCTCCCCCCTTATCTCCGATCCCAGGAGCCTCTCGACCGTATCCCGCAGGCTGGAGGGATCGGCATGCACTATGCCGCCGGCCTTCCCCCTGCCCCCCACCAGGACCTGGGCCTTGACCACCGCCTCCCGGAGGTCCACGGCAGCCAGGTCCGCGATACCCCTGACCAGGAAACCCCTGGGTACAGGTATAGAGTGCCTCCTGAAGATCTCCTTGGCGGCGTACTCCTTCAGCTTCACGAAGGGAGTATGGAGGTATGTATAGAAAAAAGTTTCCCAGTCTTTGGTGCCTTGGGGGCTAGCGCCGCCTGGGCTGGAAGCTCCCGGGGCTCCGCCTCTCGACCTTCTTCTCGGCCGTCTTCTTCCCCCGGAAGGTCTTCCCGCAGGTGCATATGATGACCTCGAAGGTGGTCCTCACCCCCCTGTCGAAGGTCTGGGTCTTCCCCACCACCTTTCCGGTGGCGGCGGGCTTCCCGCAGGCCGGACAAGGGGCTTCGCCCGACGACTCTTCCGCCGGCATCACTGGGCCTTCTCGGCGAAGGCCACCCTCCTCTTGACGCTGATGACCTTTATCTTGAGCTCGTCGCCTAGCTGACTACCTGGGACGAAGATCACAAACCCCTGGATCCTGGCGATCCCGTCGCCGTCCCTTCCCATGTCAGTTATCTTGACATCGTATTCTTTTCCCTCCTCTACTGGAGGGGCAGCTGCGGAGGACTCTGCACTCCGCGTCCCGTCTTGCCAGCCCATACTTTCAACTCCTTTCTTTGCTATAGAGAAGACCAGAAATAGGTTTCTAACTGCCCTAAATCTTCTCTTGACCTTCCCCAAAAAATGTTAATGTTTAAAAAAATTATTGTAAGCCGAGATCTAAAACCCTCTTTCCCTTGGGGTCCGGTAGTATCTTGAGCCTCCCTTGGAACTCCCTATCCAGCCCCGCACCCTGGAAGAGCCGATCGAGGAATACTGCCAAGGCCCCTACCTCCGAGTGGGGCTGGTTCCCTACGGCCACGTTATAGTCCGCCAATCCATAGACCTCCCGGGGGACCTTCTCGGCCCCCACTACGACCAGGATGTCCCCCTCACCGGCCTTTATCGCCCCCATCACCGCCCCCATGGGGACGCCGTACATGGTGAGGTGCACCACCTTCCCCTTCCATCCCTTTATATAGGGTATGGGGGCCCTGATGCTCTCCAGGTAGAAAGGCCCTCCCCACCGCTCCACGACCCTTGCCACACTCTCCTTAACGCCCTTATCCTCCCCCACCATGACCATCCCTTCGGCCCCGAAGGCCCTTGCCACGAGGGCCACGTGGGTGGTTATGCGCCTGTCCCTCTGGGGCCTGTGCCCCAGCCTGAGTACTACGACCCTCATCTCTGACCCTGCAAGGCCCCGGTGATCTCTTCGCCCCCATACCTGGAGGTGATGATCCTGGTCCTTCCTTTCCTCCCATGCCCCGTGAACTTTGTATCTATCATCCTTATGGACTCCAGCTTGTCCAGGATCCGGTAGAACTTGGTGTAGCTCTGCCCCACCCTCTCCTTGAAGTGGGTGTAGAGGTCCCCGGAGTCGATCTTATCCCCTGCCCCTGCTGCGAGTTTCATCAGCTCCAGCTCCTCTGGATCCAAGGACTGCAGGAGCTGCCTCAGATTGACGAGCCTGGATCTCTCGTAGGCCCTCTCCACATGGGCATCCTCGATCTTCCTGGAGGAGTCGGCCTCGGCGATCCGGGCGGAAACCATGAGAAGCTCTATACCTACCCTCAGGTCCCCGTGGGCAGAAGCGTAGGAAGCGACCTTCTCGATAACCTCGTCGCTGGCAACGCCCGGATACAATCCCAGTTTGGTCCTGTTCCGGAGGATGTCCAGCATCTCCCCCATGGAGTAGGGCGGGAAGAAGACCTCCTGGGGCTTGTAGAGGGAGGCCACCCTGGCCTCGAGCTTGTAGACGAACTCCGTATCGGAGAGGATGCCGAAGAGGGCCGTCCTCACACCAGGGAAGAACTCGGGGGCCTTGAGGATGTCATAGATGATATCGTTGGCGTGGCGGTCGTGGAAGAGGTAGTTCATGTCGTCCAGGGCCACGACGAGGCTCTTCTCCTCCTTCATCAATTTTTTGAACACTTGCTCGTAGACCCTCTGGAAGGGGACCCCCGTCTCTGGCGGCGCGTGGCCCAGGACTTTCTTGTGGATCTGGGAGAAGATGGCGAACTTGGAGCTGTGGATCTGGCTGTTGATATGGACACAGACGACCTTCTGCCCTTCGGGTGTTGCCTCCACCTGGTCGAAGAGGACCTTGACGGCCGTCGTCTTCCCCGTGGCAGGGGGGCCCAGGATTCGGGCGTTGAGAGGTCTGCCTCCTCTCAGGGCCGGCCTTAGGCAGAGGGCTATGCCTTCCATCTGGGCGTCGCGGTGGATGAAGTTCTCTGGGATGTGACCGAGGTCGAAGACCCGCTCCTCCCTGAAGAGGGTCTCACCCGACATGAGGAGGTCCTTGATGGGCTTCCCCATCAGAGGACTCCCTTGGTGGACGGCACTCCCTCCCCCACGATGGAGCATGCCTCCCTGAAGGAGAGGGCGAGGGACTTGAAGAGGGCCTCGGCCTTGTGGTGGTCGTTCTTCCCTTCGAGGAGGCGGGCGTGGAGGTTGATGCGGAACTCCGATGCGAGGGTCTCGAGGAAGTGGGAGAGCATCTCGGTGCTCATGTCCTCGATCTTCTTCCTCCTGAACTCCACCCCCAGGGCGCAGTAGGCCCTCCCGCCCAGGTCCACGGAGGTGAGCATCAGGACGTCGTCCATGGGGACGATTGAGGAGCCGAACCTCCTGATGCCTCTCTTCTCCCCCAGGGCCTTTTTGAAGGCCTGACCCAGGGCTATGGCCACGTCCTCCACCACGTGGTGCTCGTTGTCCCCCCGCGCCTGCACAGTCAGATCGAAGGCCCCGTGCCTCGCCAGGCTGGAGAGCATGTGATCCAGAAACTTTATCCCGGTGCTCACCTCACCATCCCCCCTCCCCTCGATCCGAAGGCGGACCTTGACCTCTGTCTCCTTCGTCTTCCGATTTACCGTAGAGGTGCGCATATCCCCCTAATGCTCCTCCTTCGGGAAGACCTCCAGGACGTCACCCTCCTTCAGCGGGTGCCTGGACATGGACCAGTCGTACTTCTGCCCGCTGACGGTGTACTTGATCTTCTTCCTCTCCCCGTCCACCGCTACTATGAAGGCCCCCCTTCCCGGGAAGCCCTTAGTCTCCACATCGGCGGCCTCGCATAGAGCATCCAGCGCCGTTGCGCCCTCTGGGAGGGTCAAGGGGACATCCCTGGCCGGTTCCTTCACCTTGAGCTTGACCGTTACATGGATCGGCATGGTACCACCTCTCTTTTGGCCTCACCGCCGTGATATATAAGACTATTTACAACCGGGGCCGTATCCGTGTGGATGATCTCCTTCACTTTCCGCAGTTAACTAAGCTTCAGCTCTGAGATGAGCTTCCGGACGTCCTCCACGGAAGCCTGGAAGGCTTTCCTCTCTTCACCCTCCAGCGTGATCTCTATCACCTTCTCCATCCCCCGGGCCCCGAGCTTCACAGGTACGCCCGCGAAGCACCCCTCGACCCCGTACTCCCCCTCCAGGTAGACGGAGCAGGGTATGATCCGCTTCTTGTCCTTCAGGATCGCCTCCGCCATCTCCACGGCGGCCGCGGAAGGCGAGTAATAGGCACTGCCGGTCTTGAGGAGGTTCAGGACCTCCCCACCCGCATTCCTGGTCCTGGCCACCAGGGCTTCGATCCTCTCCTTTGGGAGGAGGGAGGTGATGGGGATGCCTGCCACGGTGGAGTAGCGGGGGAGGGGGACCATGGAGTCCCCGTGGCCCCCCAGGACGAAGGCCGAGACGTCCTCCACCGAGACGTCCAGCTCCATGGCTATGAAGGAGCGGAGCCTGGCCGAGTCCAGGGCCCCGGCCATGCCTATCACCCTCTCCCTCGGGAAGTTGCTCACCTTCAGGGCTACGTAGGCCATGGCATCCAGAGGGTTGGTCACTACAATGAGACAAGCCGCCGGGGAGCGCCGGGCCACCTCCCGCGTGACGGCCTTGACTATATCGGCGTTCTTGGCCAGGAGATCCCCTCTGGTCATCCCTGGCTTCCTTGCAAGGCCTGCGGTGATTATCACCACGTCGGAATCCGCGGTCTCATCATAGCCGTTCGTCCCGACGATGCGGCAGTCGAACCCCTCGATGGGGGCCGCCTCCCAGAGGTCCAGGGCCTTCCCCTGCGGAATACCTTCCGCCACGTCGACGAGGACTATATCCCCAAGCTCCTTGCTGGCGGCCCAGTGGGCTGCCGTGGCGCCCACGGCGCCAGCCCCCACGATGGTGATCTTCCTCCTGCCCATGGTCTACCCTAGCCCACCTCGTATAAATAAATTAGTGTTCAGCCGAACCGCGACGAGGACGAGGCCTCAGCCGAGTCCGA
>JBBSVP010000205.1:0-4933 GCA_038046745.1 Candidatus Hydrothermarchaeota archaeon | reverse complement strand
GCGGTACATGACCTCCTCCCCGCCCACAGCTATGGCGCTGTTGCCAGTGCCTATGACCACCTCCTTGACCGGGGGCGTCATGAGTTCTACGAGCCCCTTCTTCTTCTCCTTATACTCCGGCTGGTCCAGGATGGGGCACTCGTCTATCCGCCTCTTTCTCTCGATGAGCTTCGAGGCGAAGGCCATACAGGTGGGCTCCCCGCACTTCTTGGAATTCGTCCCGGGGAGGAACTTGTATATCTGGAGAGGGGTGATCTTGGCCATGGGAGCACCTCAGACCTTCAACCAGTCCTCGTACCTGACCTCCGCGGTCTTCAGGTCGCCGGCAGTGGACTCTATGACGCCCTTCACCACCTCCACCGCCTTGGGGTGGAGCATCATCAGGAGGTCTGCCCCTGCCATGAGGACGGTGACGGCCGTAGCCACCTCCCAGAGGGGGCCCCGGTACTCCCTGGGGCCCCAGGAGGGCTCATTCATCCAGGCCTCCCTGGCGGCCCAGGCATTGGTGACGCCGCAGGAGATGGGGTTCTGGAGCAGCTCATCCCCTTTCAGGGCATTCTGCTTCATCCTCTCGATGATGGAGTAGGTGTAGTCTATACCGTAACCCAGGGCGCCGGTGGTCGGGTCCTGGACCATCCGCTCCTTGGGGAGGCCCTCCTCCAGGAGGAGGCGGTTGAGCATCTGCTGGTCGGTTATGTTCATGGAAGTCCAGGAGAGGACGTTGTGCCTGTACTTGTTGGCGGCGTCCACCACCCTCTTGTGGTCTAAGTCGAGGTTGGCAGAGGCTATGAGGCACATCTCCCCCTCTGCAGCAGCGGCGGCTTTCTCGAAGACCAGGGGGTCCTTCTCAGGGTTCCCGGAGCCGCCGATAACCAGGGGGACGTCGACGGCCTGGAGGACCTCCTCCACCGTCTTGGCAGCCTCCTGGGGCGACGTATCCTTCAGCCCGGGGTCCGTGGATATCAGGTGTATGGTGACCAGGTCAGCCCCGCGCTTCACGGCCAGCCTAGCCCACTCCGCCGGGTCCTCCCAGACCTCCTTCCACTCCGCCTTGAGGGCCTTGGCGAAGCTCTCCATGGGCATGTCGAAGACGTCGAAGCTCACGGCGGGCCTGTTCTCGATGCCCCTCTCGAACCAATAGAGAGACCTCTGGCCGCCCAGCTTGACCACCTTGCCCCTGGAGCCGCCTTCAGCCTTGGTGGCCCCGAGCTGCACATTGGCTATTGAGCCCTTGTAGCTCCCCAGGGGGGGCTCGAAGACCAAAGGGGCCCGCCTGGCATGATCTGCCTTCTGGGCCCGGGCTATGGGCATCACGATGGAGCGCTGGAGCTCCAGGACGAGCTCCTCGACGTCAACCTGGACCTTCTCCAGCTCCAGGCTCTCGAGCTCTGCGAGCTGGGCTATGAGCTCCTCCAGCCTCAACCGGGCCATCTCACTGCCTCTTCTCGCCCCGGGTTATTATGATCTTCTCGGCGTAGATCTTGGCGTTCTTGAAGGTGATGCTGATGCCTCCACCAGCCATGGGCATGCCCGAGATCGGCACCTGGAGCTCCGGGAGGGTCATGGCAGGCCCCTCCTGCTGCGCTACCGCAGCCGCCTCCGCCGGCTTCGCCACCCCCCCATTCCACCTCTGGACGACGGGGTGGGCCTTGGCCTTGAGGAACTCCTTCAGCTTCGAGAGGTCCGGGGCGTCTTCCTCAGTGGCGATCTTCTCCTTCACCGCCTCTGGGATGTCGCTCCCTATCCGCTCCTTGAGGGCCTTGGGGAGCCATACCATGCGGTTCCATCCCCCGTCGGCCTGGAGGAACTTCGGCGACCTCAGGTAGTCCACTGCCATCCCGACGAAGCCGTCAGACTGGACGCCTCCCCCGGCCTGGCCGGCCATGGTCGAGAACGGGATCCCGAAGGGCGTCAGCCCCGGGAAGTCCCTGGAGACGACCCCGATGCCGTCCACGTCCGGGATATAGAAGCCTATGGCCTCGAAGCAGCCGCAGGAGGTGTGGGGGTGCTCGAAGATGCTGTGGAGGTAGACCCTGGTGACGGCCCCGCTGGACTTCCTCGTCGTAGCCTCGTTGGGGCCTGAATATTCCCCCTTCTCGGGGTCCAGGAGCTGGCCCTTGGGGACCTCAAAGATTGGACCCTTGGGGTCCACCTTGGCCGCTGCGCGGCCTTCGAACCAGGAGATGGAGCCACAGGAGGAGGTCCTGCTGGGGGTGATGGTGCAGAGGTGCTGAGGGGCGAAGGACTGGCAGAGGGCGCAGCCGTAGAAGACGTCCACGTCCTCGTCCTTGAGCCCCCTTATCCTGGAGTCCCTCTTCCCGTAGACTGCTTTCGCGTCCTCCAGGAAAGCGTCTATCTTATCGCCGGTGTAGAAGGTGACCTGCATCCGCTCGATGACGTCGAAGGCCGCCTTGAAGAGTTCCATCAGGGCCTGCCCCACGTGGGTGAGCTTGAGCCCTTTCTTGGCCGATTCCTTCCCTACGCGGCACCAGATGGTGTTCCGGGAGTTGAGGTGCATGAAGCCCTGGATGTAGTTGGTGAACTCGTGGATGCGCCGCTCGAAGACCCCCTCGATGTCCTGCTCAAGCTTGGAGCCGGCTACCTCTATGAAGATCCCGAAAGGGTAGATTCCCTCCTCCTTCATCTCCGACAGGTCGGGCCCGACGACCGAGACCCGGCCATCCTTCACCTTCTCTAGGGGTACCACCTGTAAGAGCTCCGCTCCTTTGCTCTTGGGGCCCCCCAGGTCCACGTACATGTTTTGCTTCCTTATCCTCTCCCCTTCGTAGATAAGCCCCACATCCACGGGCATGTCCTTGACCATCTCTTCACCTCACCAACCTGGAAATCAACACCAAGTCCTCTTTTAACGTGTGTAAATCTACTATAAACAACGGGGATTCCATATATTTGAAAACGTTAGTTTATGAAGTCCTTATGGAAATCTGGGCGGGTGGCGTTTTTGGATGAAAAGAAAGTAGAGTATATTGTGGATTGTCCCGAGTGCAGGTCCAAGAGCCTCGTCAGGGACTACGAGAGGGCCGAGATCATATGCACCGAATGTGGCCTGGTAGTGGATCAGAACTTAGTGGATACCGGGCCGGAGTGGAGGGCCTTCGACAGCGAGCAGATTATAAAGAGGTCCCGTACCGGGGCCCCCATGACATATCTGATCCACGACAAGGGCCTCTCGACGGTCATCGACTGGCGGGACCAGGACTCTTCAGGCAGGGCCATACCGTCCAAGAACAGGGCTCAGCTCTTTAGGATAAGGCGGTGGCAGCAGAGGATAAGGGTCTCCAACGCCAAGGAGAGGAACCTTGCCATCGCGCTGACGGAGCTGAACAAGGTCTCCTCCAAGCTTTCCCTCCCGAAGAACGTGAGTGAGACGGCCGCCGTCATATATAGGCGGGCAGTGGACAAGGGACTCATAAGGGGCCGGTCCATAGACGGCGTGGCTGCCGCGACGGTATACGCAGCCTGCCGGCAGTGCAAGGTCCCCCGCACCCTGGACGAGATCGCCGAGGCCACCAGGATGGACAGGAAGGAGATCGGGAGGGTCTACCGGTACATATGCCGGGAGCTGGACATAAATCTGAATCCCACCACTCCTATAGACTACATCCCCCGCTTCTGCTCCGAGCTGAACCTCAACAAGGACGTCCAGTCCAAGGCCGTCGAGATCCTCTCGAAGGTGATGGACATGCAGATCACCTCAGGCAGGGGCCCCATGGGGGTCTCGGCAGCGGCCATATACATCGCATCGGTCCTGGTGGGCGAGAGGCGGACCCAGCAGGAGATCTCCAACGTGGCCGGCGTCACCGAGGTCACCATAAGGAACAGATACAAGGAGATAGCAGAGCGGCTAGAGATAGAAGTTACTATGTAATTTTGACTCTAGCAATACAACTATTTCTCTAAAAAATGATTATTTATAAAAATCTTATTGAAATATATTAATATTAATTGTATTTTCAATAAAAAACTCTATTATACTACGCCTTTTAAATGCCTGTCAATAGCCTCTTCCAGCCTCTTCGCGTCTACGGTCCCGGCTATATCCACCAGCCTCACCCTTCTCCGCACCTCCTCCACCGCCTCCCTCGGGACCCCCCTCACCACCGCGTCCAGTGCTTTTGCGCCTACAATGGTCATCCCCTCGTCCACCCCTCTGGCAAAGAGGGCCCTGACCGCTTCGCCCGTACCATGGCCCGACTCCCGCCCGGCCAGGATGAGGTACTTTATGGACCCGTTGGCAGCCAGGTTGAGGAGGAGCTTGGCTATCCCTATGTTGGCGGTCTGGAGGAAGCCGGCGATGGCCGCGCCGCGCCCCACCGCCCTCTGCAGGAGGGCCTGCTCCTCCCGCGAGATCTCATTGTAGGGGGTGTTGAGGATCACTGCCACGGCGATGGGCGATTTGGGATCGCCCAGGAGGTATCTGCCCTTCTCCACCGGCCAATCCTTAGCCATGTATAAGCTTCGACTCTTAGGAGGATAAGCTTTCCGGGCGAGCTAGAACTGGGGGACCTCTCCGAGGGTTATGTGGACGGTCCCCTCCTGGGCCCCCCGCCTCAGGGCCGCCTCGACCTTCTCCCCCACCTTCCTCTCCTGGACCTCCTTCTGGATGTCTTGCATCCCCTTGATCCCGCGTCCCCCCAGCATGAGGATCACGTCTCCCGGTACGATGCCGGCCCTGTGGGCAGGCGAACCGGTGACGACCTTGATGACCAAGATACCTTCTCTCTCGGGGAGGCCGTAGTACCTCGCTATCCGGGCGTCTATATCGCTCCCTATGATCCCGAGCCAAGGCCTGACGACCCGGCCATGGACGATGAGCTCCTCAGCCACCCTCCTGGCCAGGTTTATAGGTATGGCGAACCCTATGCCCTGGGCGAAGGGGATGATGGCGGTGTTCATGCCTATCACCTTCCCA
>JBBSVP010000204.1:0-1583 GCA_038046745.1 Candidatus Hydrothermarchaeota archaeon | reverse complement strand
TGGTCAACTACTCGGCCATCGTCACCCCCGTCAAGCCCCTCCTCTACACCATCATAGGCTCTGCATCGGCCCTGAGCTTCGTCCCCCCCACGGTCTACCTCTTCTACAGGACCTGCGACCGGGTCCTGGGGCGGGTCAGGGCCCTGAAGGACGGGAGGAAGAAGGCCAAGGAGGTGGGCAACCTCCTCATCCACGTGGGGGTCGTCTTCGTGGCCATCGGCGCTGTGTTCGGCTCCATCTTCACCGCCGAGTTCTCCACCTCCATGGACGTGGACTTCCGGGGGATCACCAGGATCGCGGGGACCCCCTACAGCATCAAGCTGATAAACTACAGCGAGTCCTTGGAGTACGGGAACGAGGGCGCGAGAGCGCCGGGGGTGAGCGTCTCGGAGTTCCTCCAGGACGTGGCCTCAGGGGTGCCGCGGGAGAGCTACACCGTCCACGGCCTCGTGACCGAGGTCAGAAATGTAGAGCACAACACCTACCTCCGGCTGGTGGAGGGGAAGGACGAGCTCTGGATCGCCACAGACAGGGCCGAGGTGCCCCAGGGGGTCATAGTGACCACCACCGGTTCTCTGATGCTGGACTTCCGGTCGGCCACCCTGAACAGGACCTTCCCCATCATCCTCTTCTCGAGCTTCGTGGAGCCCTACCAAGCGACAGTGAGGGAGACCCTCTCCACCGCCCAGGAGGTGGAGCTGGCGGTCTTCGAAGGGTCCGATATGATAGGGGGAGGCGTAGCCAAGTCCATAGCCTACAAGGGAGGGACCAACGTCCAGAAGGTCCTGATAGATAGGGGGGTCCTGGGGGATACCTACGTCATCTTCAGCGGCCTGAGCGGGCGGGAAGTGCCCCTGACCCTGAAGATAAAGCCGCTGGTGAACGAGCTCTGGATGGGCATAATCTTCTTCATCGTGGGCATGGTCCTCATCCTCCTCTCAGAGAAGCGGAAGAGAGGATAGCATGGCCTTTGAGCCGACCCTCCTACTGGCCTACCTAGCGGGGGTCCTGACCATAACCACCCCCTGCTGCCTCCCCATGCTCCCCCCCCTCCTGGCCGGGTCCGTGGGGCACAGGCTGAAGCCCCTCTTCATCGCCTTGGGGGCCTCGGTCTCCTTCACCCTCATGGGGGGCCTCTTTTCGGTCATGGGCTGGGCCGTGGGCGGCTTCGGCGATGCCATGCGCCTCCTCTCCGCCGGGGTGATCATAACCATGGGGGCGGTGATGGTCGACCGGGATGTGAGGGACCTCTTCACCCGCAGGACCTCCGGCATAGTCAACAGGTTCCACGCTTTCTTCAGCAGGAGGTACGAGCTCTCCAAGGAGCGCCCCCTCCTGGGCGCCTTCATCCTGGGTCTCTCCCTGGGCTTCATCTGGATCCCGTGCATAGGCCCCATCCTGGGGGCGATCCTGACATTCGTGGTATACCAGGGCGACATCGCCAGGGGCTCCCTCCTCCTCTTCGTCTACTCCCTGGGCTTTGGGACCTCCATGCTGGCATTGGCCTACGGTGGGAGGCACTTCAGCGGCAAGGTGGAGTGGACCCGGCGCAACTCCCAGCTCCTCTACAAGGTCGCGGGCTG
>JBBSVP010000203.1:0-5890 GCA_038046745.1 Candidatus Hydrothermarchaeota archaeon | reverse complement strand
AGTAGTTTACCACCACCCTCTGGAGCAGCCTGGCAGCTATAGGGGTGAGGACGAGGATGGTGAAGGCTATTAATAGGTCCTTATACACCACCGCCTCTCTCCACAAAAGCACCAATGCAACCCTCTCCACTAAAAGGTAGTGGCCAGACTAAAAAATTTAACGTTGCTATATATTTCTGAAATTGGAAAACTTATTTATTCCCCGAGTGAGAATCTTCTATCAGATGGAATACCCGACCATAATAGCAACCGTGGGCGGAGAGGGGACCAGGCTATTCCCCTTAACCCTGAACATCTCCAAGCCCCTGGTCGATATATGCAACCAGGCGGTCCTGACGCGGATGTTGGAGCCCCTCGTCCTCCAGGGGTGCCGGCGGATCGTCATGGCGAGCAAGGGCTACGAGAATACGGTCCAGCTTAACAAGTACTTCAAGTCCGGGGCCGGCTTCTTCAAGCGCCTGGGTGTAGAGGATGGACAGGAGTTCGAGTACCAGCCCAACTACGAGGATAAGGGGAGCGGCGACGCCGTCCGATGCTGCATGGAGTACTACGGCGTAAAGGGCGATGCATTGGTGGTGAGCGGGGACAACCTCTTCGATATAGAACTGGACGCCATCCTGAGGCAGCACAGGGAGAAGGGGGCCCTCCTGACGATAGGCCTCAAGGAGCTGGGCCCCCAGGAGGACATCTCCCAGTTCGGTGTAGCGAAGCTCGACAAGGATATGCGGGTCTCGGCGTTCGTCGAGAAGCCCAAGCCAGGGACGGAGCCCTCGAGGCTCATAAACACTTCCATCTACGTTTTCTCCCAGGAGATAAGAAGGGTCTTCAGGGAGATGGGAGACCGGGTAAAGGACATGGGGAGGGACGTCATCCCCTACCTGACGGAGAAAGGGTACCCAGTCTACGGGTACATCCTCAGAGGGTACTGGGCCGATGTGGGGACCCCTGGGTGGTTCTGGAAGACCTCGATGGACATCCTCCATGGTGAGCTGAAGAACATCAAACGGGAGCACGAGTACAAGCCCGGCCAGTGGATCCACCCAGATACAGTCTGCAGGACAAATGGCTTGGACGGCGTGAGGATAAAAGGCACCGCGCTCATAGGGAGGGCCTGCCAGATAGGAAGGAACGTGACCATCGAAGACTCCACCATAGGCCACACATGCATCATAGCAGAAGGGACCACCATAAGAGAGTCGGTGGTCAACAGCTTTGCTAACATAGGGAAAAATACGATCCTGAACAGATGCATCCTGGGGAGGTACACCACCGTGGAGGAGAACAGCCGGATAGACGCCGGGATCGAGGTGGAGTTCCCGGTGGCCTCCCAGGATAGAATCCCCGTGGTAGGCGGCGGTGGGGTGACCATCGTCAGGAACTCGGTGATAGGGCCTGGGAAGCGCGTAGCACCCATACACCAGTCCCACAGGATCCTCTCCACGGGCCGTTTCATAGAGCTGGGGTATGACAAGGAGAATGTCTACTTCCGGGAGAGGGTCTAAATGGAGAAGCGGCTCAAGGTCAGGACCTTCGACATGGAGGTAGGGAAGTACGAGATTACCCTGAACGAGGAGGACGCCAGGGATATGGGCCTCCACCTGAGGGACAGGGTGAGGCTCTTCACCGACCATAAGGAGATCACGGCCATCGTCAATACCACCAGGACGATAGTGGGTAAAGGGCAGATAGGGCTAGCCATGGAGGTGACCAGGACCATCGTTGTGAAGGAGGGAGATGAGGTCTCCATAACCCCGGCTGAACGCCCCAGATCCGTGGAGTACATCAGGAGGAAGATGGACAGGCAGCCCCTGACGGAGGCAGAGTACAACGCCATCATCAAGGACGTCGTGGGGCGTAACCTGAGCGAGATCGAGCTCACGGCCTTCATCTCGGCCTTATATATAAACGAGATGACCATGGACGAGATCGCGTACCTGACGCGGCAGATGGCCCTGAACGGTGAGATGCTCGACCTGAAGAAGAAGCCGGTCTATGACAAGCACAGCATAGGGGGCGTCCCGGGGAACAAGATAAGCCTCCTGGTAGTCCCTATCGTGGCCGCTGCCGGGCTGACCATCCCAAAGACCTCCTCCAGGGCCATAACCTCGGCCTGCGGCACGGCAGATATCATGGAGGTTCTCGCCCCAGTGGTCT
The DNA here is from genome assembly GCA_038046745.1 of Candidatus Hydrothermarchaeota archaeon. Classification (GTDB taxonomy): domain Archaea; phylum Hydrothermarchaeota; class Hydrothermarchaeia; order Hydrothermarchaeales; family JACQPM01; genus JACQPM01. The sequence continues at coordinate 3,736 of JBBSVP010000203.1, read as the reverse complement.
TCAACGCACATGAGATAGAGGAGATCGTCAACAGAACTGGTGGTATCATAGCCTGGGGCGGCGGCGTTAACCTGGCCCCGGCAGACGATATCTTCATCCAGGTGGAGTATCCCCTCGCCATAGATCCCAGGAACCTGATGATCTGCTCGGTCATGGCCAAGAAGTATGCCGTGGGCGCGAACTTCGTCGTCATAGACATCCCCATAGGGAGTGAGGCGAAGATCCATGACATGGAGGCAGGGAAGCGCTTCGCCAGGTCATTCATCGAGCTGGGAGAGCGGATAGGCATAACCGCCGAGTGCGCCATCACCTACGGCGACAAGCCCATCGGCCGAGGCATAGGCCCCGCCCTGGAGGCCCAGGAAGCCCTGCGGGCGCTGGAGAATCTACCGGCCCCGAGTAGCCTACTGGAGAAGGCGACGGACATCGCGGGGATCATACTGGAGGCCGGTGGTGTGGCCGGAAAAGGCGCTGGGAAGAGCGTAGCCATGGAGTACCTGAAGTCCGGGAAGGCCCTGGCCAAGATGCGGGAGATCATAGGTGCCCAGGGCGGTGATCCCAATATAGCATCCAAGGACATCAAGGTCGGGGGGCTGAAGGAGACCATCGTCTCCACGGCCGAGGGCTACGTGACCCACATATCCAACAAGGCCATCGTCCAGATCGCCAGGGCTGCCGGCGCGCCGAAGGACACGGGGGCTGGTATAGCCCTCCAGGTCTCCAAAGGGGTGAAGGTGAAGAAGGACGACCCCCTCTTCGAGATCCACGCGGAGTCGGAGTACAAGCTGGAGCAGGCCGCCCGCCTGGCCAAGCAGCTCCACCCCATCGTACTGGAGGGGATGCTCCTGAAGAGGATCCCCGAGTTCCCGATCTTCGAGTACTGACCCGCTTTCAATCCCTTTCCTGCCGCTCGGCGTAGAGGAGCATATGGTTACGATAATAGCCGAACTCTGGTGAGACCTTGTATAGGGAGTTGAGTTCCTCCTCGTGTCTATTTTTCAGCTCATAGACCTCTTTGGGGGAGAGGCCTTCTTCCACTTGGAAGTCGCAGGCAGCGTAGAAGGGGTTTCTGGCCGTCTTGATCTCCCGGACTTTGAACTTCTCGGGCGTCCGATACACAGGAGAGTCGATCTCGAGGGTGAAGATCGACTGCCCAAGAGTACCTATATGCAACCGGTTCCTCTTCAGAAACTCTAGGGTCTCCAAGAACTCTTCTCTCGTCTCTGTGGGGAAGCCAAAGAGGACGAAGGCCATGTTCCATATACCGACCTCCGAGGCCGCCCTGAGGACCCCTTCCATCTCTTCCACTTTCGTGCCTTTCTCCATGAGGTCGAGGAGCCTCTGGTTCCCGGATTCCACACCCCAGAGGATGGCCCTCGCACCTGCCCGGTGCATCTTCTGGAGGAGGGGCCTGTCGAACTCTTTCGTCGGCTTGGCCAATGCATAGAAACGGACTCCGAGGTCTGCAGTGATGAGACTATCAGAAAGTTTCTCGAACTGCTTTGGGTGGATCATCTCATCGACGAAAGAGAAGTGGTTCGCCCCGTACCGTTTCTGGAGGGCTTCCATCTCTTCCACTACCTTTTCCACTGACTTGACCCGGTGCCTCAGGTAGGACTTGTAATGGACGCAGAAGGAGCAGCGGCGCCAGTAGCATCCCCGGGATGCAGCGATGGGCAGCACGGGGGAGGGGGAGTAGTAATCGGTAAGATCAAAGTCTCCGTAGTCTGGTGGCGGGAGGGCGTCGAGGTCCTCTGCAACCTGGCTTTCGGTCTCGAAGATACGACCACGCCTGTAGACCAACCCAGGGACCTTCGATGGATCATCAAAACCCTCTGCAAGGGCGGCCAATGGGACTTCTCCCTCTCCCACCACGACATAATCGATGAGGCTACCCACATCTATGGAGTGCTCCTTCACATTCAGACTCCCGAAGAAAGCCTGCGGGACCGAGGAAGCAGCCGGCCCTCCGGCTATGAGGGGGATCCCCAGGGGCTTGAACTCCTTGGCGAGGATAAGAGCATAGAGGATCTGTTGAGTGAACAGGAGAGAGAAACCGACCATATCGGGCCGGTAGGCCCTTACCGGTTCGATCAGCTCCGAGAGGAAGGCCTCCATCCACGTCCCTTTCTGGCCGTAGAGGCCTTGGGAGGCTACGTCGACGAACATCTTGTCGAGCTCATCGAAGGCGTAGCGATAGAAACTAGCGTACTGGTTGTACCTCCTGGCCACGAAGAACTCCTCTCCTTTCCTTCCTCTCAGGACCTCAGCACTCCGGTCGAGGAGGATCTCGTTGACAGGGGGAGGTAGCCGATTTCTCAATTTCATGACGATCTCCCCATCCATCACCTTGCGGATCATCAGCTCCCGGTACCTGAGGTTGAGGTCGAATCCCCGTACCTCCGCTCCCTCCCCCCTCAGATGCGCAAGGAGCTGGGCCAGTCCCAGGGGGGGGTTGGTGGGCAAGACGGAGGGCGGGAAGATGAGGGCGATCTTGGTCATGGCTCGGCTCTTAGGTCCCTACACAAGAAAAAGATTTCCATCACCGGGGGGCTGGAAATAGGAAGCTCTATCCTCCACCTGAGGGGATGGCGGCCCGTCATTATCCGCCCTTGGGCTCCTCTTCCCCGCCCGTCTCCTCCCCGGGGTTGCCAGCCCCCTCTGCGGTCTTGGCCCCCTTGGCCTCCGCCTCCTTCTCGAGGCGTTCCTCCATCAGCTTCTTCTCTTCAGCCATGACGTGTCCCACACGCCTGATGGCGGCTCTCTCCAGAACCTGGATGAAGGTCAGGAGGATCAAGAGCATGATGAAGAGGACGACGGCGGCGAGGAGGGTTATCCTGTCGACCGGGACGTCGGTGTAGACGATGGCCATGACCACGTAGGCCGTCAGGTTGACGGGGAGGGGGGAGGAGACGAAGAAGGCGACCCTCCTGGGCAAGAAATGGAGGAGGTTGGCGAGCATGAGGAGGAGGGCCTCCAGGGCGACGCCGGCGACGATGAGGGAGTGGACGGGGCGGAGGAGGTAGTTCTCAAAGGAGGGCGGGGCTGTGGCGTGGTAGATGTACCGCATGAGGTCTATGGAGACGAAGAGCAAGGCGACGGTGTTCCCCACGGCGGTATTCCATCCGAGCTCCTCCTTCGGATGGAGGCCGAAGTAGAGGGTCATGATGAGGGTGATGGCCACCAGGGGGACGACGAACCAGATCATCTCCGGGTTCGCTATGGGGGCCCCCAGGAGGGCCAGGAGCCGCTCCAGGACGAGGTCACCCAGGGGGCCTAGGATGGCTAATTGGGGCATTAGTCACTTTATGTCCCATCAGGGATAAAATACTTTTCCCGCGCTCTCGGGTTAGTTTAGTATCGTAGGGACCACAGTCCCTTCTATCGATGGATTGGTTCGAGACCGCCATGGGCTTCAAGGAGATGGCCTCCGGGAGGCTCTCCCCCACGGATTTCCTGGAGCTGGAGCAGTGCGAGCCACCCACGGCCTGCAACCTCCCCAGGAACATAGCGATCCAGGCGAGAGAGATACCAACAGTCTACAAGGTCCAGGACGAGTACGCTGGGGGGAGCGGCTTCCGGTACTTCATGGACGGCGTCCAGCGCACGGTCCTCTGGCAGCACTACAACTTCGACGGGGCCCAGATACCGGTCTTCCTCCACTTCTCCGGGGCCGTGATACTGGAGAGGGTCAAGGCCGACCGATTCGTCCCCGTGGACTCCCTCTACAGGTCCG
>JBBSVP010000202.1:0-4764 GCA_038046745.1 Candidatus Hydrothermarchaeota archaeon | reverse complement strand
GGCTTGGGATGCCGGGCCTCCCGATGCGGCTCCTCCTCTCCACAGCCCTTCTCGATGTTATCCTCAACGCCCTCCTGGTGCCGGGCTATGGGCTGGAGGGCGCGGCCGCGGCCTCCACCATGAGCTTCGTCTACGCAGGCGTGGCGTCTACCTGGCTCCTGAGGCGGGTGATCTGATGGAGGTCCATATACGCAAGGTCCGGGACCTGGAGGAAGACCTGGAGGCCCTCCTCGAGGCCGTGGCCTGGCGTGATGTCATAAAGAAGGGGGACCGGGTCCTGATAAAGCCCAACTTCTGTACCATGCCCTTCGTGCCGGGGGTCACTACGGACCCCGCCCTCTTACGGTGCCTGGTGGGGATCATAGGGGAGCGGGGTGAGGTCTGCGTGGGGGAGACGAACACCGAGGGGAGGAAGGCCGAGAGGCTCGAGGCCGACCTCGGGTGCGAGCTCATAGCTCTCTCGGCGGCCGAAGGGATAGAGGTAAGGGCCGGGAGGACTGCCTTCCACATACCGAGGCTGGCCCTGGACTGCAAGGTGGTCAACGTACCAGTTCTCAAAACACACTCCTTCACCACCTTCACCCTGGGGATCAAGAACCTCTTCGGCCTCGTCCAGGAGAGGGAGAAGTCCCGCTACCACTACGCCATCGACGACGTCCTCCTCGCCATATTGGGGGAGGTGAGGCCGGCCCTGAACATCATGGACGCCATCCACGCCATGGATGGCATAGGCCCCATAACGGGGAGGGTCAGGAGGACGGACCTGCTCATGGCCTCCAGGGACGTGGTGGCCCTGGACATGGCCGTCTGCGCCCTGGCGGGCTTGGACTACAGGCGGGTTGAGCACATCAGGCGGGCGGCGGAGAGGTACCATACGGTGCCGGAGATCCTAGGCCAGGGCGTCGGGCTGGACCTGGAGATACCGAGGCCATCAAGAGTGGAGCTCCTGGGGGCCTACCTCCAGCGGAACGATCTGACGCGCAGGGTCCTCATGAGCCCAGGCGTATATTCCGTTGCCAGGAGGACGAAGATTCTCCTCCGGCACTTCGTGGGATGAAAGCTTTATCTACCGGCATCGCAGATGTTGGACCATGGGCGAGTTCTTCAACTGCGAGGGCTGCGGGAAGAGGGTGCGGGTCGAAGAGACGATGAAGGTCCAGGGCCCCGACAGGATCATCTGGCTCTGCAGGCACTGCTACTACGAGAGGGGCGGCGAGTAGCTACCTCCGCCGCCGGGCCCCTGACCCTCTCATGGGTCCCCTCCCCCTGGATGGCCCCCCGCCCCCCCTGCCGCCCCTGGGATGGAAATCCCGGCGGGGCCTCGGCACCCTGCTGAGGTCCAGGCCCTGGTAAGCCTCCGGGTTGAACTCGAAGGTCCTGGGCCCGATCCCTGGGTGGAGCTCATGGAGGTGGCGCATGGCGTCGTGGCTGTAGGGGCTCAGGAGGGAGATGGCCTTCCCGGTCCTACCGGCCCTGGCGGTCCTACCTATCCTGTGGATATAGTCTGTGGGGTCCTCCGGGATGTCGTAGTTGAAGATGTGGCTGATGCCGTATATATCGAGCCCCCTGGATGCCACGTCCGTGGCCACCAGTATCCTCAATCTCCCGGCCCTGAACTCCTTCATCACTTTCTCTCTCCGATCCTGGGTGAGATCCCCGTGGATGGCGGCTGCATTGACGCCATTCCGCCAGAGCCCCTGGCCCAGGAGGTCGGCCATGATCTTGGTGTTGCAGAAGATGATGGCCGAGGGGGGGTTATCGTAGTCTATGAGGGCCAGGAGGAGCTGGAACTTGTGCTCCTCCGGCACCTCGATATAATACTCATCCACCTTGGGCTTCTCTGCCTCGTCTATGGGCTCGAAGAGGATGGGATCCCGCATGAAGCGCTCGGCGAGCCTCCTGACGGGTCCCGGGATGGTGGCCGAGAAGAACATGGTCTGCCTATCCCGGGGGGTGAAGGTTACTATTCTGCGGACGTCGTCTATGAACCCCATGTCCAGCATCCTGTCCACCTCGTCCAGTACCAGTATCCGCACCCCCGCGAGCCTGAGGGACCCCCTGTGGATGTGGTCCAGGAGCCTACCTGGCGTCCCGACCACCACCTCCGTCATCCTCAGGGCCTCCCTCTGGGGATTGAGGGAGACGCCGCCGTAGATGGGGGAGACGGTGAGCCCCTGGTACTTGGTGGCGTCCTTCAGGACGCCGGCCACCTGGAGGGTGAGCTCCCTCGTGGGGCAGACCACCAGGGCCTGGACCCCGGCCCCCCGTTTGACCGTCTCAGCTATGGGGACGGCAAAGGCCACCGTCTTCCCTGAGCCCGTGGGGGCCTGGCCTATGACGTCCTTCCCCTCCAGGGCTGGGGGTATGACCTTGGCCTGGATATAGGTGGGCTCCGAGAAGCCCATCTCTTCGATGGTCCTCAGGGTCTCTCCGCTGACCTTGAACTCGGTGAACTTCAGGTAATCACCTTCTCAGAGGAATACAATCCCGGTTTTTACGCTCTTACCAAAGGATATCCTCACGAAGAGTTATTAAAATTTGCGTTTGAATCTTCAGCTCAAGCAGGCCGAGCCAGAGAACCCGCTTCCCATCACTCCCTCTCCACAGGGTAGCGCCAGTCCTTGTCCAGGCACATGGCCGTGAGCCTCGTTATGGTGGGGGTCTTCCGCTTGTGCTCGTTCACCCTGACGCGCTCGTAGACGCGCCGGACGAAGGCCAGGTCCTTCCCCAGCTCCAGGGCGGCCTCCTTGGTGGAATAACCGCGCTCCACTATGAGGTAGAGGATGGAGTCCAGTTCCTCGAAGGTGGCGCCCAGCTCCTCCTCGCTCTTCTGCCCTGGCCAGAGGCCGGCCGACGGGGCCTTCTCCAGGATGGGTCTGGGGAGGCCCAGGTACCGGGCCATCTGCCTCACCTGGGTCTTGTATAGATCGCCGATGGGCTGGATATCGACCCCGCCATCACCGTACTTGGTGGTGTAGCCCAGGAGCATCTCCGTCTTGTTGCTGGTGCCGATGACTATCCGGCTCTCCAGGTTCGCCACCATGTAGTTGAGGACCATCCTCACTTTGGGCTTGACGTTGCCCCAGGCGACGAGCCTCCTCCCTTTATCTCCCTTCTTCATCCCCTTGAAGGCTGCCTCCAAAGGCCGCAAGGCCCCGCCTATCTCCACGAGCCTGTACTCGATCCCCAGCTCCTCGGCCCAGGCCCTGGCGTGGACCGTATCCTCGGGCTTCGTGACCCCATCCTCGGGCATGAGGAGGGCCAAGAGCCTCTCCCCCAGGGCCTCGGAGGCCAGCTTCGCCACCAGGGAGGAGTCTAGCCCACCAGACATGGCTACGACTCCTCCCTCGGCCCCGGCCTTCCTTATCCGGGATCGGATGGAGTTCTCTATGATCTCCCGGGCCAGCTCCAGCTGGCTATCGCTGAGGTCCAGCATCCTCCCTCTCCTCGTAGGCCCTGAGGAGCTCCTCCAGGATGGGCCTCCGCACGTCCCGGAGCCTCAGGTCCCTCCTCCTCACCCTCGCCACTTCGCCCAGGTCGAGATCGGCGGCCACGAAGTCCTCGCCCACCAGCCTGGCCTCGGCCAGTATTTCGCCTCTAGGTGAGAGGACCTTGGACCCCCCCCAATAGGTGGCCCCGTCCTGGCACCCAGCCTGATTGGCGAAGGCCATGAAGACGAGATTGTCGTGGACCCTCTCCCTCAGGAAGGCGTCCCAGAGCCCCTCCTTGCCCCAGTCGTAGGGGGAGGCGGAGATGCAGGCTATGAGGAGCGCCCCTCTGAAGGCCATGGCCCTCGCCGGCTCCGGGTGCCAGAGGTCCTCGCAGATGGTTATCCCTATCTTCCCGAACCCAGTCTCGAATACAGGGCACACATTCCCGGGCTTGAAGTACCTCCACTCGTCGAAGAGGCGGTAGTTGGCCAGGTTCGCCTTCCTGTAGCGCCCCAGGATCTTGCCGTCCCTCACCAGCGCCGCGGCGTTGTAGAGGAAGCCCTCCTCGTCCTCCTCCACATGCCCTATGATGGCATAGAAACCACGGACCTTCTCCGTTATCCGCTGGAGGGCCTCCTCGTTCTCCTCCACTTTGTCCAGGAAGATATCGCCGCATCCGTAGCCTATGAGGGCCAGCTCCGGGGTCAGGAGGAGGTCCACCTTCTCCCTCTGCGCCCGCTTCACATGCCGCAGTATCTTCTTGGCATTCCCCTCCACGTCCCCCTGCCCGGGCTCTATCTGGGCGAGGCCTATCCTGACAGTCCTGACCATAATTTTATATGTAGATGGACTTTTTAGGTAATATAAATCTAGAGGGTGCCGATGTTCGGGAGATTCAAGAAATACCTGCGGCTGGAGAGGCTGGCGAAGCTCCTCGGGATGCGGAAGCAGATCCAGCTGGGCTTCTACGGCCCCGTCAACGCCGGCAAGACGACCCTCGCAAACCGCATCTCCATCGACTGGCTGGGGAAGGAGGTGGGGAAGGTCTCGGAGATACCCCACGAGACCAGGACCATCCAGAAGATCGAGAACGTGGAGGTCACGACCAACAACGGCCATGTCCTCAGGATGAATATCGTGGACATGCCCGGGATAGCAACCCAGGTGGACTACAAGACCTTCGCCTCCTACGGCCTCACCCTGGAAGAGTCCAAGGAGCGGGCCAAGGAGGCCACGAAGGGAGTCATAGAGGCCATAAAGTGGCTGGACAACGTGGATGCGGTCCTGGTGGTCATGGACGCCTCCGAGGACCCCTACACCCAGGTGAACGTCA
>JBBSVP010000201.1:0-3971 GCA_038046745.1 Candidatus Hydrothermarchaeota archaeon | reverse complement strand
AAGCATCCCCGCTGCGGCGCCCACCAGCGCCAGGGGGAGGGCTATCTGTGTGCTGGCGCCGAGGAATGCGAAGAAGGCGCCAGCCAGGGTACCCTCCCAGCTCTTCATGGGGTTGTGGGGCAGTCGGTGGGCACCGAAGCTCTTCCCGAAGAGGGTGGAGAATGAGTCCCCCAAGGCCAGGACGGCGATGGACGCGCAGGCTATCTCTATATCGGAACGGAAGAGGAGGAGGACCGCCAGGGAACCGAGGAAGAACTGGAAGGCCCCCCGCCCGGGGTTGTGGATAGACTCCGGTCTCTCCGTCAGGTCCACCAGCTCCGCTATCAAAGGTATCCTTATACCTCTCTTGTACCCCTCGGCCACGAGGCTGCCGAAGGCAACGATGAGGAGGAAGGTGGCGGCGGGTAAGAAGATACCGCCCCTGGGGTAGGCCCACCGGATGTAGAAGGGCACCGCTATCCCAGACATGTGGACCAGCTGTCTCCGGGTCTCCAAAGAGTCCATCAGAAGGCCTTCGGTAGGGGGCCCACCATGGTGAAGATTATGGCCACCAGGGTCAGGGAGGAGATGAAGACGCTCAGCCGTTCCCCCCCTTTCCCACCCAGGAACCTCTCCAGGACCTCCTTCAAGATGTGGTGGCCGTCGGTGGCCGCTATCCCGAAGTGGAGGGGTGCGAGGTTTGTGAGGCCTATCCCAAAGTTGAGGAAGAGGATCCAGTAGAGGGAGAAGTAGAGGTACCTGGGAGCCCCTTCCTTCAGGAAGGGGCCCACGCTTATCCCTATGAGACCTCTCCCCGGTCTATCCTTGTGCTCTACTGTTGTGACCTGGTAAACCCCCCTATCGGTCTTTATCATCACCACCTGCCCGGGCGTTATATCCCTCACGGCCGCGCTGAAGTCCTGGACCGATTCTATGGACTTGCCGTCGATCTCCTTCAATACCATATCGACCTCCAGGACCCCGCTGGCAGGAGAATCCGGAACCACGCTGCTTATCTGGAGGCCGTCCCCTTGGAAGAAGGGCCCAGAGGAGGCGAGGATGAGGAAGGTGACGGCGGCGATGAGGATATTTCCGAAGGAGCCTGCGGCATAGACCCTCAGCCTCGCGAGCCTCTCCTTGGCCTTGAGCTCATCCTCGTCGGGCTCCACGAAGGCCCCGATGGGGATTATGGTGAGGAAGACCGCTCCCAGGCTCTTCAGGGCCACCCCCTCCCTCCTGGCCATGATCCCGTGGGAGACCTCGTGGAAGAGGAGGACCGTCGCGAGCCCTACGATCCCGTACCAGAAGGGTATGGTGACGCCCGGTATGACGAGGGTCATCGTCCCTTCCGGCGGGGGTGCGGAGAGGAAGTACTTGGAGTAGAGGGCCTTGAAGATGAGGTAGAGGATGAACGGGATCCCTACGGTCCCGAGGACCACGCCCAGGGTCCCGTAGAGCCACCAGAAGCGGCGGTAGCCGGCTATCCTGGAAATGAACTCCTTCCCCCTCTCGGTCTTGAATATGAGGAGGATGGCGTGCCTCTCGGCCCCCAGCCTCCCCATCCTCTCCAGGAGGAGGACCAGGGCCCAAGAGACGGCTATGACTCCCAGGACCAAGTACCAATTTGGCATAAGATTATACCAAGAGTGTCTAATTAACATTAAAAAAGTAGCGGTTCGGGGTGATGTCTATGTACGTGCTGGTCTATATAACGACCTCCGGCGCCGAGGAGGCTAGGGCCATTGGACGGCGGCTGGTGGAGGAGCGCCTTGCCGCCTGCGCCAATATCGTTGAGGGGATCGAGTCCATCTACTGGTGGAAGGGCAAGGTGGAGGAGAGCAGCGAGGCGTTGCTCCTCCTCAAGTCCAGGGAGGAGAGGCTCGATGCGCTCATAGCCAGGGTGAGGGAGCTCCATAGCTACGAGAACCCCGCCATAACCTCCTTCCGGATACTGAAGGGGTCGGAGGACTACCTGAGGTGGATAGGGGAGGAGGTGAGGTGATTCTCCAGAAACTTTTTAAATGGGAAAGCCCCTTGTAAAGCAGATGACCCGCAAGCAGAATAAGAAGGTCCCGAGGAAGAAGACGGAGAGCGAGCTCCTCTGGCTGAAGATAAAGAACAAGTACCCGAACTGCATCAGGAGCTATCCCGAGTGCCCCCCTGCGATACCTGAGAAGGCCAGCCCGCCAGACGAGTGCAGGCCCTGCCCGGTCTACATAGAGTGGAAGAGGTAGTCAGCTCCCGGCCTCGCGGAGCCTCCTGATTATCCAATCCCTCTCCAGGGAAGCTATGAGAGTCCCGGCCCTGGGTCCCCTCTCCCTCCCAGTCAGGGCTACGTAGATTGCTCTAAAGGCTCTCTTCAATGGGAGCTCCATCTCCTTAGCCAGGCTGTAGACCCCCGATTGAATCTCTTCAGCATCCCTCCCCTCTGATGCCAGCCAGTCCGCGAGCCTTGCAAGGAAGGCCCTCTCTTCCGGTGCCAGCCTCTCCTTCACCTCTCCCATATCCGCCGCCAGGTTGAGCCTCGCCTCCTGGGGGGCGTACTTGAGGGCCCATGCCCTGGCGAGGGTTATGCGCTTCATTATATCCTTCCGCCTCTCCTCTATGTAGTGCCCGGTCCTGGAGAGGCTCCCGATGAGGGCCTTTTCGTCGGTGAATATCTGGGCAACCAGGGCCGCGTGGGAGAAGGGGAGGTCCAGGGGCCCCTCTATCTCCCCAAGCTGGGAGATCTCGTAGAGGCGTCTCATGTGCCTCGCCTCCCTCTCGTTCTCCACCTCCTCCAGGCCGTGGTAGATCCTGGCGTGGAGGTCGTACTCGTCGTAGAGGTTGGGCAGGTCTGCCCACGAGAAGGAGCGGGTCTTCATGAGTTTCTTGTTGTAGAAGAACCTGAGGAGCTGCGGCGGTGCCGCCGCCAGCCAGTCTCGCGGATAGATGACGTTACCCAGGGAGGCGGACATCTTCTCCCCGTCCACCATGAGGTGTTCGTAGAAGATGGGCACCGGCATGGGGAAGCCGTAGACCCTTTCCACGATCTCTCCGTTGATCCACCAGGCGCTCCCCGGGACGACGTACTCCTTCCCGGCCCCCTCCGAGGCCACCCCCCACCTGGCCCACTGGGCGGCCCACTCCCCCTTCCACATCAGCTTCCCCTTCCCCCCCAAGGGGTCAGCTACACCTTCGTGTCCGCAACCCTTGGCAACGGCGGCCTCGAAGGCGTAATCCTGGCACTTGTAGAGCACCTTACCCCCATCGAACCCCTCCACCCTGGGGGTGATGATCTTCCCGCACCCGTCGCAGATGGGGGTCCAGGGGCTCCAGCCTGGGCCCAGGGGTTTCTGCCGGTACTTGTTCTGGATCTCCAGGACCAGAGGCAGGCTCTCCAGCATCTTCTTCACGTAGGGGCGGAAGCTTCCTTTCCGGTACTCCTCCCTCATGGAATACCTCTTCAGCTCCCTCCCCACGAACTCGCCCAGGACCTCCAGGTACTCCCCCACGTGGTGCTCGGCGTAGGACCCGTGGCAGCCCCAGGGGTCCGGGATCTCGGTCACTGGGGTCCCGATGTACTCAGAATATCCCTTGGGCACCCCTTCGGGGATCTTCCTCAGGGGGTCCATGTCCTCGGCCACCCAGATGAACTCCACCAGGGAGCCCCGCTCCTCCAGGGCCCTGCAGACGGACTCGGAGCGGATCGTGTCGCTCAGCCTCCCTATGTGCAGCACTCCCGAGATGGAGGCGGAGGTCTTCACCACGTATCGGTCCAGAGGAGGCGCTACCTCTTCCAGGTAGTGGAACCTCTGCCTGGCCAGGATCTCCTCGGCCTTCTGGTCCGCCCAGAAGAGTGCCTCTTCCATGGGCTCTCATCGGAGCCGGTACTTAAAAGACTTTCCCAAAAGATTATAAGGGTCGAGATGGAGAGTGCTATCCGGATTTTGGCGAGCGAGGGGGCGACGTTCTGGAGATAAACCGGCTTACATGGAAGATAGGGGGGGAGG
>JBBSVP010000200.1:0-6268 GCA_038046745.1 Candidatus Hydrothermarchaeota archaeon | reverse complement strand
GGATAGTGGATATGGTGAGGGCCAGGCTCACCCCTTGAAGAGCTTGCAGTAGCAATCCTTCCCCTCCCACCGCATGGTGAGGTAGCCCCGGTCCCTGAGCCCCATCACGAGCCTCGTGACGTAGCCCTTGCTGTAGCCAGCGAACTCCGAGAGCTGGTCCAGGGTGAGCTCGTTGGGGTAGACGCCCCTCAGGAGGGCCAGGATCGCCTCCTCCTTATCCATGGCCGGCCCCCAGGGTCGAGGGGTCCAGGATATCCAGGACGGGGGTCCCGTCGATGGCGTCCAGGTGCCTCACCCGCACCTCCCTCCCTTCCACCCCCAGGACCTCCACCAGCGCGAGCCCTATGGGGTTCGGCCTGTCCTGCCCCCGGGTGGCGAAGACCCCCTTTCCCCGCTCCCGCGAAAAGACCACCGTCCTATCGGCCTTGTGGAGCCAGTAGAGGATCACGGCCCTGCCTCCCTCGAGGTCGGCAAGGACCCCTTCGGACCCTTCGTCCAGGAGGATGCGGGATATCTCCCCCCTCCCAGCACCCTGCCTCGGGGCCTCCTCCAAGGACTTGTACGGGGAAGATACGGTGCCTATGGGCCTGAGATGCAGCCGGACCACCTATAGAGATATGCGATACAAAGCTTTAAATCTGGCGGCCTTCAGTATCTGCCAGGTGGCCCTATGGAGCTGGGAGATCTCCTCAAGAAGCTGGGTGAGAAGGACGTGAAGCTCAACATCCTCGTCAGAGAGAAGAAGGTCCTGGAGGTCAGGGGGCGGGAGAAGGAGATAGACGTGGAAATCATTGACCTCGAAGGGACGAAGGACCTCCTGAGGGCCCTGAGATGAAGGCCCTGGAAGAGTTCAGGGCCTTCGCTGAAGGGCTCAACGAGAAGGGGTGCACCCTGAACGTCTCCTACCAGGGGAAGCCCGTCCTGCGCCTCGGGAAGGGGGCGAAGCCTGGCCTGCTGGCGCTCCTGGGCCCCATAGAGGTGCGGGACCTCATGACCCTCCTGAAGCTCCTGGGATAGCATGCTGGCCGTGGAGGTGGCGAAAGGGGTCGCGGAGCCCGTACGGACCCGCCTACTGAAGGCCGGCCTCTATGACAGGGGCCGGAAGATAGTGAGCGACGGGGGCTTCGTTGAGATCCCAGTGCTGGAAGGAAAGCTCCCACTGGACGGATACTCCTACCACTTGGTGGAACAGCGGGATTCCCAGCCAAGGGAGGGGAGAGGGAGTCCCGCCTTCGGGGAGGTCAAGGCCCTCCTCCTGGAGGAGTTCGGGTCCGGGGCGGAGGCCTTCCGCGGGGGTTGGGAGATGATAGGTGATGTACTCATCGTCCAGCTCCCTGAGGGGCTCAGGGGGGAGAGGGCGAGGGTAGGGAGGAGGCTCATGGAGCTCCTCCCCAGGGCCAAGGCGGTCCTCCACCGGGAGGGGATAGGCGAGGTCTTCCGGAGGCCCCTGGTGGAGGTGATAGCCGGCGAGGTGGGCGAGACGGTCCACCTGGAGAACTCCTGCCTCTACCGGCTCGATCCGATGCGGGTGATGTTCTCTGCAGGGAACATGGGGGAGCGGAGGCGGATGGCCCACATCTCATCCCCCGCCGAGGTGGTACTGGACATGTTCGCCGGGATAGGCCAGTTCACTATACCTCTCGCAAGGCACTCGATGCCCAGGAGGGTGGTCGCCATGGAGAAGAACCCAGTGGCCCACGGCTACCTCCGGGAGAATATAAGGCTCAACGGTCTCGGGAACGTGGAGGCCGTCCTGGGGGACTGCCGAGATGCCGCCCCTCGAGGGGTGGCAGACCGGGTGATCATGGGCTACCTCTTCGATACCCAGGGTTTCCTGCCCACGGCTGTGGGTGCCCTCAGGGGCAGGGGGGTGATCCACTTCCACACCCTCTCGACGAAGAAGGGCCTCGCCACCCTCCAGAGAGAGGTCCTCGAGATGGTGGAGGGGCTGGGGAGGAGGCCCTCCCTCCTGGAGTCCAGGTTCGTCAAGTCCTACTCCCCTTCCCACTGGCACGTCGTCCTGGACATAGAGGTGGTGAAAAGTGGATAAAATACCCCTCCTCATCTACCATGCGCGCCAGTGCAACCCCAAGGCATGCACGGGGTTGAAGCTCGGACGCTTCCGCCTGGCAAAAGTCTTTTATACCCTCAAGGGGATACCAAGGGATGCGATTGTCCTGAGCCCCTTCGCCACGAGGGTCCTCTCCAGGGAGGATGCGGACGGAGCCGCCAAGGGCCTTGTGGTCCTGGACTGCTCCTGGGAGAAGGCCACGGCGGTCTTCGAGGCCCTGAGAGGGCGGGTGGCGCCCAGGGTCCTGCCCTTCCTCCTGGCGGCAAACCCCGTCAATTACGGGAAGGCCAGGAAGTTGAGCACCGTGGAGGCCTTCGCCTCGGCCCTCTATATCGTGGGGCGCGAAGGGGAAGCAAGGGAGGTCCTCTCCAAGTTCAAGTGGGGGCACTCCTTCCCGGAGCTCAACAGGGAGCTCCTGGCGCGGTACGCCGGGGCGAAGGACGGAGAAGAGATAGCGAGGATAGAGAGGGAGTATCTGTAGGAGGAGAAGATGGCAAGATTTCCGGAGGCCGAGAGGAGGCTCTTCCACGCCAAGGTCTGCAGGAAGTGCAAGTCCAAGAACCCGTGGGGGGCCGAGAAGTGCGAGAAGTGCGGCTCCAAGGCTCTGAGGCCGAAGAGGAAAGAGGTCAAGGCTTAACTACCCGATGGGCGCCTTAGGAGCCTTGACCTTCTCCAAGAACTTGCTGCAGAAACTGCGGCACTCCTGGAGCTCCCCTTCGTCGGGCCTGTACCTCACCTCGAGCCCTGGCTCCAGGACCTCCATCCCGGCCTCCTTCAGCTCCTTATTGATGGCCTTCACTGCCCCCCTCCCCCAGCCGTAGGAGCCGAAGGCCGCACCAATCCTCCCCCTCGGCCTTAGGCCCTTCAGGTAGGTGAGGAATCCACCCACCGTCCAGAACATCCCCCCGTTCAGGGTAGGGGAGCCGACCAGCACGGCCCTGGCATCCAGCACCTCCCTCACCACCTCGCTGTAGTCGGTCCTCCTGAGGTTGAAGAGCTTCACCTCAACTTCCTTCGCAAGATCCTCCGCGATGGTCCTGGCCATCCTCTCGGTGGTCCCCCACATCGTGTCGTATATTACAAGGACCTTCTCCTTCGTCTCGGCCTGGGCCCACCTCCTGTAGGCCTCCAGGATCCTCCCGGGGTCCCGCCGCCAGATGAGGCCGTGGCTGGGGGCTATGGTCTCCACCTCCACCCCCATCTCGCAGAGCTTCTCCAGCTGCTTCGTGATCAGAGGGCCGAAGGGCATGAGGATGTTGGCGTAGTACTTGGCGGCCTCTTCCATCACCAGGCCGCCCTCCACCTCGTCCTCGAACCTCTCGGCCGTTGCCATGTGCTGACCGAAGGCGTCGTTGGGCAGGAGGATCTTCTTCTCCGCGACGTAGGTGAACATGCTGTCGGGCCAGTGGAGCATGGGGGCCTCGATGAACCTCAGATGCGTCTTTCCCAGGCCCAGGGTCTCGCCTGTCTTCACCGTCGTGGTGGGCCAGTCCATTTTGTAGTGCTTCAGGAGGGCGTCCTTACCCCTTGCCGTGGCCACCACCCGGGCTTCCCTGGCTACCTCCAGCACCCTGGTCATGGCCCCTGAGTGGTCCCCCTCGGCGTGGTTCGATACCACGTAATCTATCT
This sequence comes from Candidatus Hydrothermarchaeota archaeon, assembly GCA_038046745.1. GTDB lineage: Archaea > Hydrothermarchaeota > Hydrothermarchaeia > Hydrothermarchaeales > JACQPM01 > JACQPM01. Next base: position 2,568 of record JBBSVP010000200.1, on the reverse strand, counting down.
CCCCGGGGTCTATGATCTCCCCTATCCTCCCCAGCATCTCCTCGGCGAACTCGGCCTTGACGGTGTCCACCAGGGCCACCTTCTCGTCCACGATGAGATAGGCGTTGTAGGTCGTCCCCCTGGGGGTGGTGTACCCGTGGAAGTCCCTTATATCCCAATCTATGGCGCCTACCCAGTATACCCCCTCGGCCAGCTCGATCCTCATATCCCCACTCCGGCATCTTTCACGTTTACAACCCTTCCTGCGGGGGAAGTTTTATCTCGGTGCGGCGCCCCAGGGATATTGGATGGTAAGGATCGTCGGGATGATCTTCGGCGAGGTGGGGTACGGTAGTTTCAACTTCCTAGTCAGCGCCGACTCCAACCTCCAGAAGGGGGAGTACGTCAAGGCCAGCCACGAGGCCTACGGCTGGGTCATGGCCCAGGTCCAGAGCATAAAGAGGTACAACGAGATGTACTCCCTGGACGCCATCACCACCGGGGATTACAAGCCCAGCGAGATGAGCGACCGGACGATAGCCAGCGCAAAGGTTATAGGGTACGTGGGGCCCGACGAGACCCTGCGGATCCCCAAGATCCCCTTCAAGCCCGGCGAGAAGGTCTACGAGGCCGACGGGACCATTATCCGGAGATCGCTGAACCTGGGGGCCAAGACCGGCATCTATCTAGGCCTCCTGGAGGGACACGAGGAGTCGGTGCCTGTTTACTTAGACGTCAACAAGCTCATCCAGAAGCACGTATGCGTCCTGGCCAAGACAGGGGCCGGGAAGAGCTACACCGTGGGCGTCCTGGTGGAAGAGCTGATCGAGAAGCGGGTGCCGGTGGTGGTCATCGACCCCCACGGGGAGTACAGCGCCCTGAAGAGCCCCAACACCAACCCGAAGGAGGTGGAGGCCATGGGGCGCTACGGTGTGGCGCCCACGGGCTACCCCAACGTGGTGGAGTTCACGCCCCACCAGGGGCTCAACCCGCAGGCGGACAGGAAGCTGGCCCTGGACATAACCCAGATGGGGGTGGCGGATTTCCTGGAGATGCTCCCTACCAAGCTCACGGACACCCAGAAGGGGATCCTCTTCGAGACCCTCAAGGTGGTGAAGGGCTACGGGAAGTACACCCTGGAGGACATCATAAAGGTGATCCAGGAGAACGAGAACAAGGCCAAGTGGAACCTGATAACGGGACTGGAGATGGTCCGCGAATCGAAGATCTTCGAGGGGCCCCCTGTCCGCGCCTCCGACATGGTCCGGAAGGACATGGTGGCGGTGGTCAACCTCAGGGGGGTGCAGCCCGACGTCCAGGAGCTGGTGGTGGCCCGCCTGGCTAACGAGATCTTCGAGGGAAGGAAGAAAGGGAGGGTACCGCCCCTTCTTTTCCTTATAGAGGAGGCCCACAACTTCGCTCCGGAGCGCTCCTTCGGCACGACGGCCTCCTCGCGGGTGATAAGGGCGATAGCCAGCGAGGGGCGGAAGTTCGGGATGGGGCTCTGCGTCGTCAGCCAGCGGCCTGCCAGGGTCGATAAATCCGTCCTGAGCCAGTGCAATACCCAGATCATACTGAAGGTGACGAACCCAAACGACCTCAGAGCCATAAGCCAGTCCATCGAGGGCTTCACCGAGGATCTGGAGGACGAGATCAAGCAGCTCCAGCCCGGCGTGGCCCTGGTGGTGGGGGACGTGGTGGTCCAGCCCATCTTCGTGGACGTCAGGACGAAGAAGTCCAGGCACGGCGGGGCCAGTGTCGAGATGGTCCGGGAGCCGAGGAAGAGAGCGGAAGCTAAACCTGCCACGGGCTTCTGGAAGAGGATCTTCAAGCTCCAATAAAATTAAATATCCGTCCCTCGATTCTTAAAGGCCGTTTATGCCCAAGATAAACCGTTTGGTGATGAAGTTCGGCGGTACCTCCGTCGGGACTGGGAAGAGGATCAGTGATGTAGCGGAGATCGTCCGCCGGAACAGGGCCCCTGGGACCGTCGTGGTTACTTCCGCTATGGCCGGAGTTACCAACGGCCTGGTGGAGATGGCCAACACCGTGGTCACCGGCATCGCCGAAGAGGAGATCAAGGGGTTCGTGGGGGATGTAAGGGAGAAGCACCTGACCACCATCGAGGAAGCGGTATCCCCAGACCACAGGGAGCTGGGGATCATAGAGGTGGAGAGGCTCTGCATGGAGCTGGAGAAGGTCCTGGTGGGGGTCTCCTACGTGGGGGAGCTGACCCCCCGCTCCATGGACTACATCATGTCCTTCGGGGAGCGCTTATCAGCGCCGATCGTCTCCGGGGCCCTCTGCAGCCTGGGAATAAAGTCGCGCTGGTTCACGGGCCTCGAGGCAGGGATAGTGACGGACTCCAACTTCGGAAAGGCCCAGCCCCTCTGGAAGATAGCCAACAAGAGGATCAAGAAGGTCCTCCTCCCCGAGATGAGGAACGGCATCCCGGTTGTCACGGGCTTCGTCGCCGGGGACAAGGAGGGAAGGATAACCACCCTCAGCAGGGGCGGCTCCGACTACACCGCAGCCATCCTGGGGGCGGCCTTGGAGGCGGAGGAGATCTGGATCTGGACGGACGTGGAC
>JBBSVP010000199.1:0-3301 GCA_038046745.1 Candidatus Hydrothermarchaeota archaeon | reverse complement strand
GACAGGTCGACGGCAATGACGACGGTGAGCTAGCGCTCCTCGATGTACTGGCGCACGAACGGCTTGCCGGCGCGCGCGCTGACGTTGCGGTCGATGTCGCGCGGGTCGTCGCCGTCGGCGTACTCGCGCACCGACGCGAACTCCATGCCGCGCCCTTTGAAGACGCTGAGATAGTCGCCGGAGAAGCTCTCCGCATACGCCGTCCTCCACCAGGTCCTAACAAAGCTCTCCATGGTGATGGGGCCTATGGCCCCTCACATAACGGAAGAGATATATGGGAACCTGAGAGGGACCCTGGAGAGCGTCCATTTGGAAGCATGGCCAGAATACGACGAGAAAGCCATAGACAAGGCGCTGGAGGAGCAGATGAGAGCAGTAAGGCGCTTCGTGGAGGCGGTCACGGCGGCCAGGGAGAAGAAGGGGATAAAGAGGAGGTGGCCCGTGGCCAAGACCACATGTCTCCCAAATACCGATGAGGCAGGGGGAGCGCTGAAAGCGCTGAAGGAGCTCTTCATGCGCCAGGCCAACACCCTGGAGCTGGAGGTCCTGGGGGTCGGGGAGGAGTTCGGGGAGCGGGAGCTCAAATTGGAGCCTAACCTGGGCAGGATAGGGCCCGACTTCAAGAAGAGCGCGCGGGCCGTGGCGGAGCGGCTGAAGGGATTGGACCCCGGGGAGGTGAAGGAAAAGATAAGGGAGGGATACCAGCTGAAGATCAACGGCGAAGAGGTGGTCCTCAGGGAGGAGCACGTGGTCTTCAAGGAGGTCCTCCCGGCCAGGTACGTGGAGGGGGAGTGCGAGTTCGGCAGGGTCTATATCGACACCGAGGTGACGAGGGAGATCCTGGCCCAGGGCTACGCCCGGGAGGTGGTCCGCCGGGTCCAGGAGATGCGGAAGGAGCGCCAGATGGAGATCGAGGCCTTCATCGAGGTCTGGGTGGAGGTGGAGGATAAGGAGATCGTGGACCTCCTCCAGGCCCAGAAGGAGTACATAGCCAGGGAGACGAGGGCGAAGCTCAGGATCGGGGAGGGCGGGGGCGAGGGCTACACCAAGACCTGGGAGATCTCGGGGATGCCCTTCAGGATCACCCTGAGGGGGGCGTAGGGTCCTTCTTACAAACCCTTGCCGTGGTGAACCAGGACCAATAGGGTGTGGATTACGCTGAGTGGGAGCCCATCTACAGGGAGATCTTGAAAGACTTCGGCTTCTCCGAGGAGGAGGATATACACGCGGCCAGGGTATTGGACGGCCTCCTGGAAGGCAGAAGTCCTCCCAATTTGCTGGAGCGGCTGGGAGGACTTCTCAGGGGCGCGCGGGTGAACATCTACGGCGCCGGCCCATCCCTGGAGCGCCTCGCCACCATACCCAAAGGGATCAACATAACCGCCGATGGGGCCACGAGCTATCTGATGGAGCGGGGGGCGGTGCCGGAGATCATCGTGACGGACCTGGACGGGAGGGTGGAGGACCAGATCAGGGCTGCGGAGGGAGGCTCCATCGCCGTGGTCCACGCCCACGGTGACAACATCCACAGGCTCAAGCCCCATGTCCCCCGCTTCCGGGCGTGCATAGGGACCACCCAGGCCAGGCCCTTCGGACGGCTCCATAACTTCGGGGGCTTCACAGACGGCGACCGGGCCGTCATCATGGCCGAGCACCTCGGGGCCAGGGCGGCGGTCCTCCACGGGATGGACTTCCGCGGCGAGGCCGGGAGATACTCTTTTAAGGGAGGGGGCGAAAGGAAGAGGAGGAAGCTCCTCTGGGCCGAGCGTTTGATAAAGCGGACGGCGGAGGCCGGGAGGATGGAGATAGCCTTCGGATGACATGGTTGAGATAGCGGTCATAGCCAACAGGGGCCAGTACAACCACAGGATCTACAGGACCCTCAAGTACCTGGGGGTCGAGGCCCAGCTACTCCAGAACACGACGACGGTGGGGGAGCTGGAGGCTATGGGGCCCAAGGGGATCGTGGTGGGGGGCGGCCAATACCTGGAGGCCAGCGGTAACTCCGGCCCCATAATAAAGGCCTTCGCGGGGCGCGTCCCCATCCTGGGGATATGCCTGGGCCACCAGCTCCTGGCCAAGCTCTACGGGGGGGAGGTGCGGTCCGCCCCTATTGGTGAGTACGCCGACTCCGAGATCATCGTCGATGAGGAAGATGTAATCCTGAGGGACCTCAAACCCGCCTTCAGGGCCTGGGTCTCCCACAAGGACGAGGTCTCGGCCATGCCCAAAGATTTCGTCATCCTGGCCCACTCCGATACATGCCCGGTAGAGGCCATGGCCCACCGCTCTCTGCCTCTCTACGGCGTCCAGTTCCACCCCGAGGTGGAGCACACCCCCCAGGGGCCCGAGATCTTCAGGAACTTCCTGAGAGTCTGCGGGCTCTAGGCTCCCACGAAGAAGGCCGCGAGGGCCAGGAGCATGGCGCCCTTGATCCTCCTCTGGCAGCCCGTAGCCCTGGCCGGGGCCGCCTCCAGGAGGAAGTCCGCCATGGCATAGACGAAGAGCATATCCGCCAGCAGAACCACCGCCAGGTAGCGGATCCCCAGGAGGCCCAGGAGGTAGGGGAGGGGACTCAGGGCCACGGCGAGGGCTACGAAGACCGCCGCCACCCAGGCCGCCCCCCCGATGCCCAGCTGCCGAGGCAGGGTCCTGGCGTAGGGCCTGTCCCCTTCATAGTCCTCGATGTCCTTCACCACCTCCCTCCCCACGTTGGCCAGGCCCGCCAGGAGGGAGAGGAGGAGGGTCGGGAGAGGATGGCCGACAGCAGCCCCGCCGAAGAAGAAGGGGGAGGCGACCAGGTAGCTCACCGTCAGGCCCTTGAGGAGGCCGCCGCGCCTCTTTATCCTCCAGGCGTAGAGGTACAGGAGCAGGGAGTTTAGGAGGGCTATGGCGAGGACGAAGGGGCTTATGGGCGCCGCGGCCAGGGCCCCCAGGGCGAAGAGAAAGAGGGCATAGAGCCTGGCGGAGGACGGTGCAATGGCGCCGGAGGGAATGGGCCTGGAGGGAGCGTTCACCCTGTCTATATCCACATCGAAGTAGTCGTTTATGACGTTCCCTGCGCCGCATATGAAGAAGGCGGCCCCGGAAGCCAAAAGGGCTTCCCACCCAACACCGCCGGAGGCCACGTAGGCCCCCCCCACCACCGCCAGCCCTGCCATGGCCCCATTCAGGGGCCTCAAGATTCTCAGATATGGGTCCACAGCGGGATATGGGCAAGGAAAGATATAAATTATGAGGCGCAGCGGTATTAAGCAGCCCGGTAGTGTAGTGGTCAATCATGCGGGACTCTGGATCCTGC
>JBBSVP010000198.1:0-11672 GCA_038046745.1 Candidatus Hydrothermarchaeota archaeon | reverse complement strand
GGCCACGGTCCGGCTCTCGGCTTCATCCTTCACGAGCTGGAGGGCGCTCTTCACTTCCAGGTCCTTTATCGTGGTTGAGACGAATAGATCTCCGACGGTGGCGCTGGCCTCGTCGTAGGGGTCGAAGGGCGTAGGCACGCCGTCCTTCAGGACGATGAAGGGGTCGAACTCCGCCTCCACCTCCTTATCCCCCACCTTCTCCTTCTTCTTGATCTTCGAGAGGCCTATCTCCGAGGCGTGGAGCCACTTCCCGTCCTTCTTTAAAAGCCAGGCGGCGTTGCTGAAGGTCGGCTCCTTGGCATCGGAGGCGGCCTTCTTGTTGGCGGCCCTGAGGTACCTCTCGTCGTACCTCTTATTCTCCAGGATCCACCTGATCATCCCCCAGGCGAAGGCCGTATCCCTGCCCGGGATCGTCGGGACCCACTTCCAGGCTTTGGAGGCGAGCTTGGAGAACCGGGGGTCCAGGACCGCGAACTTGAGCCTCCCGCTCACGACGCCGTCCATGGCCTTCATCGCCCTGTTGGTAGGGCCGTAGTTCCCCTCAAAGAGGCCAGCCCCTACGAAGATGATGAACTCGGCGTTCCCCTCGTCGCCCTGGAAGTAGAACTTGTCCCCGCCGGTCCATTTGTAATTTCCCCCGGCAGCATCGTAGAGATACTGCTCTGACATGGCCTTCCCAGTGAAGTAGAGGGAGCCCTGGCAGACGGTGGTATGGCCGTGGGCGTTGGTGGAGCCGCAGGTATCCACCACGAACCTCTTGACGAGATCGCTCCTCCCGCCCTTCAGCCTCCCCCACATGAAGACGAACTGGTTGTTCTTCGGCCCAAAGTCCGGGTGCTCCGGTGATATGAGCTTGTCCATGTTGTCCTTGAACTTCTCCCGGAAGGCGGCCACCAGCCCCTCTTTCTTCCCCGTCTCCTTCTCACGCCAGATCCCATCTATGGCGGCCTTCATCTCCTTGGCCAGCTTCGGGTCCTGGAGGGCCAGGACGTCCTTCAATCCTTCCACCTGGCGATTCTCCTCACCAGGGACGTCCTTGAAGAGGTAGCCCCCGTTCACGATCTCCTCGATGGCCTTCTCGAAGGGGATGGTGACCCACTTATTCTCCCCCCTCACGCCTGCCCTCTTCAGGACCTTCACGATCCTATAGGGGTCGTAGTAGGTCTGGATACCGGCGTGACCCTTGGGGCAGAGACCGCCGTCGATGAGGGCCGCGTCCTTCAGAGGCGTCGAGTACTTTATGTGGGGGAAGAAGCTCCAGGGAGAATAAGGGCTCCCGTCGATCTTGGCCACTATGCCGTCGATGATCTTCACCTTTATGGGACAGCCCGTGTTGCACTGCATGCAAGAAGAGTAGAGGATGTTCCCCGGGTCAGCTAGGGTGTACTCCTCCCCGAAGTCCAGCCCTTTGGCCTCCACCTTCCCCACCATCTCCAGAGCCCTGGCCATGGTGGCCGACCCCCCCAGGAAAGCCGTTACCTTGAGGAAGTCCCTCCTGCTCATCCGCGTGGTCATGCTACACGCTCCTCTCTGTCGGTCTCTCTCCCATCAGCGGCAATAGCCGCTGCCCAACGCAGAAGAGGGCGATCCCCAGGGCGATTACGAAAGCGAAGACCTGCCACTCGAAGAGGCTCGGGAAGTACTGGAAGACGAGCCTGGGGTCATGGAAGGCCTCCTCCAGACCTCTCAGCTGCGGCTCTATGAGCCCAGGGACTACAATGTTGAGGCGGGCGGCCATGAAGGTGAAGGAGATCAGGAGCCCTGCCGCCCCCACCCTAAGGGGCCTCTCCCTCTGGGTAGCCAGGATCCCGATGGGGATGAGGGAGCCCAGGAGGAGGTGGACGACCCAGAAGACCCACCAGAAGGAGCCGAAGAGGACCTTCCTCATCAGCTCGTACTCGGGCCCCACCCCGTACCACATGGGGATGGAGAACTCGGCGAACTCCAGGATGAGGTCGAAGACGAGGATCATGAGGACTATCTGGCCCAGGTACTTCACCGTGTCCCTGTATCCCTCGTTCCTATCGGGCCAGAAGAAGGCGACGGTGGCCGTCATCAGCGCGCCTCCTGATACCAGGGCGCCCGTGAGGAAGAGGATGGGGTAAAGGGGTGTGTGCCAGTAGGGCCTCGCGACCACGGTCCCAAAGAGGGCCCCCACGCCCCCGTGGAAGGCGATGGCCAGGGGGACACCGATGGTCCCCAGGTACTTCAGGAGCCTCCTGTCCCGCTGGAGGGTCTCAGGCGTCAGCCCCTTGATCAGGTCGGGTTTGAGGGCGAGCCAGGACTCTGCCAGGAGGAGGAGGAAGTACGCCGTATACAGCCAGACCATCCAAGTCATCATGGAGGAGAAGTTTGCCCTGGTATAGACCCAGTAGAAGCGGCTCATGTGCCCCAGGTCCAGGAGGATTATGAGCAGTGCCATGAATAGGGTCACCAGGGCCACGAAGAGGGCCAGCTTCCCTACCCTCTCCAGCCTCCGCACCCCGAAGGCGTAGATGAGGGAGGATATCAGGAAGGCCCCGGCCGAGAGGCCTACGAAGTATATGTAGGCGGCCACCCAGAGCCCCCAGACGACGTAGGACCCGTAGTTGGCCTTTACATGCCCCGTTACCAGCCTATCCCAGATACCGAAGGAGCCGAAGACGAGCCCCACCAGCGCAATCGCCCACAAGAGTTTTTCCCATCTCATTCCATCACCTTATATTAGATAATAGGTCTTGGGCTGGGTGCCCAGCTCCTCCTTCAACCTGAAGGCGTTCGGCTTCACGGCCAGCTTCGAGACCAGGCTCTCGGGGTCGTTGAGGTCCCCGAAGTACTTGGCCCTGGCGATGCAAGTGACAATGCAGGCCGGGAGCATCCCTCTATTCAGACGATGGATGCAGTAGTGGCACTTCCTCGCATTCCCCACGGGCGCGTCCCCCTCGGTCCTCACCCACCTCTTCCCGTACTCGAAGTTGTGGACCTTTTCGTAGGGCTGGATGGAGGGCGTGCCCTCGGTATAGAACTCTCCGTAGTCGAAAGTCCTGGCAGCGTAGGGGCAGGCGGTGATGCAGTACCGGCAGCCGATGCACCTCTCGTAGTCTACAACGACGATCCCATCGGCCTGCTTCCAGGTGGCGGTCACAGGGCAGACGGGGGTACAAGGCGGGTTGTCGCACTGGACGCAGGGCTTGGGCATGAAGCGCCTGGAGACGTTGGGGAAGGTCCCCTTCTGCTCCTCTATGACGGGCCTGTAGACGACCCCCGGCGGCAGCTTGTTCTCCGAGATGCAGGCGATGTTGCAGGCGTGGCACCCGACGCACTTCCGCAGGTCCAGGACGGATCCCCAGCGCCTCTCCTCCATGGGCTTCTTGAGGGCCCTCCGGAGGTCCTCCTGCATGACTAGGAGTGGATCTATCTCGGCTATAATTATCCCCCTCTTTCTCTTTCTCCCTATTAAAATATATATACTTTTTTGAAATGGCTTATTGCTATAGCATGATAACATTTCTTAGGGATTGGACGAGAGTTCTTGCACAAAAAAAGGTTCTTTCTATTTTAACTCTGCCAACCATTGGTCTCTCTCATGGTCATGGCATGACAACAGGTCGAACAGCAAGCTTTATATATGCCGTAGGAATTAAAGCCAAGTCGCCTATGGGGCCAGAGAGATTCTTTCTCTCCACCCCATAGGCCCCCTCCCCTTAATTTCTCATTTCAGTTCGTCAGGCTGTGGATCGGGGGAGGTATCCTCCCGCCCCGCCTCACGAACCGCGCGCTGGAGTACCTGTTGACTGCCATCACCTTGGCGGCACCGAAGAGCCCCCCGAACTCCACGTACTGGCCGGCCCTCTTACCCGGCACCGGTATCAGCCGCACGGCCGTGGTCTTCTTATTAATCATGCCTATGGCCATCTCGTCGGCGATGATGGCCGCTATCGTCTCGGCCCTCGTGGCCCCGGGTATGGCGATCATGTCCAGGCCCACGGAGCAGACGGCGGTCATGGCCTCGAGCTTGTCTATGCTCAAGGCTTTGGCTCTTACGGCCTCCAGCATCCCCAGGTCCTCGCTGACCGGGATGAAGGCCCCTGAGTAGCCGCCGATGCGGGAGGTGGCCATGGCCCCGCCCTTCTTGACGGCGTCCACCAGTAACGCCAGGGCAGCCGTCGTCCCGTGGGTCCCGCACCTCTCCAGGCCCATCCCCTCCAGGATCCTGGCGATGCTGTCCCCTACGGCGGGGGTGGGGGCCAGGGAAAGGTCCACGGCCCCGAACTCCACCCCCAACGAGGAGGCGAGCTCGCGCCCTATCAGCTCCCCGATGCGAGTAATCTTGAAGGCGGTCCTCTTGATCTCCTCGGCGAGGTCGTGGAGGCTCGCCTCCGGCCGCCTCTCCACTGCTGCCCGGATCACGCCTGGGCCAGAGACCCCCACGTTCAGCGCGTCCTCGCCGCAGGAGAGGCCGTGGAAGGCGCCGGCCATGAAAGGTATGTCGTCCGGCGCGTTGCAGAGGGCCACGAGCTTCGCACAGCCGAAGCCGTTCCTGGTCCTCCGGGCCGTCTCCTTCACTATCCGCCCCATCTGGAGCACCGCGTCCATGTTTATCCCGTCCCTGGTGGTGGCCAGCTGGACCGAGGAGCAGACCCGCTCCGTGGAAGAGAGGGCCCTTGGTATCGAGGCTAGGAGGGCCCTCTCGGCCTCCGTCACCCCCTTCTGGACCATGGCAGAATATCCTCCTATGAAGTCTATTCCCACCTCCTTTGCCGCTCCGTCCAGGGTCCTGGCCACCAGGATTGCCGCCTCCTCCGTGGGGCAGGGGGGGATGACGTTGGCTATGGGCGTTACGGATATCCGCCGGTTTATGATGGGGATGTCGTACTTCTCCTCCACCTCCAGCACCCTGGGGAGAAGGTCCTTCGCCCGGCTCAAGACCTTCTCCCTCACCATCCCCGCCATGGCCTCCGGGTCCCGGCTGGCGCAACCCTGGAGGTTGATCCCCAGGGTGACGCACCTCACGTCCAGGGACATGAGGCGGATCATCTCCACCGTCTCTACGATCTCTTCGGGAGAGAAGAGCATGCTACACCCTGTGCATGTACTGGAAGATCCGCTCGTGCTGGACGAGGACCTGCATCCCCAGGCTCCTCCCCCTCCTCTCCAGCTTCCGTCGGAGCTCCTCAAGAGAACTCTTCGATTTTTTCACATCGGCCAGGAGGATCATGGTGAAGATCCCGCCCACGACTGTCTGGCTTATGTCCTCTATATTCACGTCGTTCTTGGCCAGGACCGCCGAGATGCCAGCCACTATTCCCGGCCTGTCCTCCCCCATGATGGTGATGACCACGATCTCCTTATCGGCTCCCCCATCGGCCATGCATCCATCTCGCCCGGTGAGGGCTTAAATCTTCCTCTCCCTGAGCCACTCCAGGACCTTGGGATACTCGCTCACCATCTCGCCATACTCCACGGGGGGCCTCTCCACCAGGATCACCTTTATGCCGAGGTCCAAAGCTGCCTGGATCTTCTCCTCCAGCCCGCCCACCCGGCCGCTCTCCTTAGTCACCAGCGCGTCAGCGCCGAAGTGCCTCAGCATCTCCCGGTTCAACTCCCTGGAGAAAGGCCCCTGCAGGGCCACTATATCTTCCTGCCTCACCCCCAGGCGGAGGCACCTCTCGATGGACTCGATGCTGGGCAGGACCCTGGCCACCACCCTCCTCCCCTTAGTGCCCTGGAGAAAGACCTCCAGATTCCGGACCCCAGCAGCAAAGAAGATGACCTTGTGCCGGGCGGCCCTCTCAGCCGCCTCGCTGAAGTCTCGTGCCGTTTCGACGAGCGGTGACGATGGTATCTCGCCGCCGGACCGCTCAAACCTCAGGTATCGGGTGCCAGCCCTCCTGCAGGCCTCCATGGCCGTCCGGGAGGCCTCGGCGGCGAAGGGGTGAGTGGCGTCTATAACGGCCTTTATGCCTTCCCTCTCCATGAGCCTGACCATCCCCTCAGCCTCCAGGGCGCCGGTGAGGGCCTTGTCCGCCCCCGCCTCCCGCGCCAGGGAGGCGCCGTACTCAGTCACGGCGGTGGCCAGGACCCTGTAGCCAGCGGCCTTGCAGAGCCTTATGACCTCCTCCCCATCCTTAGTCCCGGCCAGGACCCAGAGCATCTCACCCATCCCGGAGGGCGTACTTCACCCGGTAACCCCTGGGGGTAACCATCTTCCCCTTGTGGGCGTAGGTCTCGGAGTTGCCCACGATGAGGACGGTGAGCATATCTATCTCCGCCCCGAGGAGCTTCTCGAGGGTCGTGATGATGACCGCCTCCCCATCCCTGGTGGCGCTCCGGACGATCCCGACGGGCGTCTCCGGTAACCGGTGTCTGGAGATGATCCCCACGGCCCTCTCCAGCGGCTCGCGCCGGCGGCTCGACCGGGGGTTGTAGAGGACCATGACGAAGTCGCCCCTGGCAGCGGCCTCTACCCGGGCCTCGATGGTCTCCCAGGGGGTGAGGAGGTCGCTCAGGCTTATGACCGCGAAGTCGTGCCCCAGCGGCGAACCGAGGAGCGCGGCAGCGGCGTTGGCGGCCGTGATCCCTGGGATCACGGCCACCTCCAGCTCGATGGCGTTCTCCCGGAGGTACTCGAAGAGGATGGGGGCCATGGCGTATATACCGGGATCACCGCTGCTTATCACCCCCACCCTCTTCCCCTGGAGGGCCCTCTCCACAGCCACCTTGGCCCTCTCCACCTCTTCCATCATCCCCCTGGCCACGACCTCCTTCCCTCCCACCAGGTCCTTGATCAGATCTATGTAGGTCCCGTAGCCCACGATGACCTCCGAGGCCTTTACGGCTTCCACCGCCCTGGGGGTCATGTGCTCCCTACCTCCCGGTCCTATCCCGATGAGCATGATCCTGCCCTTCATGGCTCCTCCTCTGCTATTGCCACTGTCACTCCCTCCAGCTTCCGCTTCCCCTGGCGGAGCCTCGCCTTCCGCCCCCCCAGGACCGATGCTGGCTCGCATACGGCACCAACCCCTATCGCCCTCCGGACGTACTCGGAGGTCTCGAACTCCCACTCGACCCCCCTCACCTCCTCCAGACCCACGACCTGAAGAGGTATCCCGAGGCTCTCGGCAGCCTCCACGATGCCCCTCTCCCGCGCCTTCGGCTCCACAGTGGCCAGAGCTCTAAGGCTCTGGATGCTCAGTCCCGCCTCGGCGAAGGCCCTCTGGAGGGCCTCCAGGACCCTCTCCCGGCCTACTCCTCTCCTGGCACCGATACCTGCCACCAGGTTCCTGGGCCTCAGGACGGCGGCGTTCTCCGGCACCGGGAGCTCCCTGTTGGTGATGACCAGGACGGCTTCGTATCTCTTCCCCTCAGACCCAAGTTGCTCCAGGGGGCGAACCTCCATCTCCTCAGGCAGGGCGGTCCTTATCTCAATATCCGAGAAGACCCCAATCCGCCCCCCGTTCACTATGGCCGCGTTCACTCTCTTGGCCTTTCTCAGGTCTTCTATGCGGAGCCCATGGTCCTGGGCTATGGTCTCCACCGAGGGCTTCCCCTGGACGTCGGTGGCCGTGGTGATGACTGGCTCCGCCCCCAGGAGCGAGGCCAGGAGGGTGGCGAGGGCGTTGGCCCCCCCCAAGTGCCCGGAGAGGACGCTTATGGCATGCTTACCCTGCTCATCGATCACGACGACTGCCGGGTCCTCGGCCTTGGACCTGATGTGGGGAGCGATGGCCCTAACGGCTATACCCAGGGCCGTGATGAAGACGAGGCCGTCGTACCTGCGGAAGATGCTGCCCACGAAGGTCCCGAAGGGGCCTTCGATGGATCTCCCTCCGCCAGCGAACCGCCCCTTGCAGTAGAGGTCCACCCGGTACTCCTTCAGCCCCTCGACAATCCGTTCTCCCAACAGGGCGCCGTTCCGCGTCACCGCAAGGACCGCGAGTCTCATATCTTGGGCCTCCCCTTGCGGAACCCATGGCTGAACTCCCGGGCGTAAAGGCGCGATCTCTTCTCCGAAGGCCTGAGGAAGTCCCCCACCAGGATGAGGGCGGTCTTCTCTATCTTAGCCTCCTTCACCTTGGCCGCTATATTCTTGAGAGTCCCCAGGACCACCCTCTCCCCGTCCCAGGAGGCCTTCTCCACCACCGCCACTGGTGCCTCTGGGCCATACCCCTCCAGCAGCTCCTTTACCACACCCCCGATCATGTGGACGCTGAGGAAGATGCAGAGGCTCGCCCGGTGCTCCGCCAGTCTTCTGAGTCTCTGGCGCTCAGGTACCGGTGTCCTCCCCTCCAGCCGGGTTATTATCACCGTCTGGGATACTTCAGGGACCGTGTACTCCTTCTTCAAAGCAGCCGCAGCGGCTAGGAAGGAGCTCACCCCAGGCACCACCTCGTAGTCTATACCATTCTCGTCAAGGAGGGCCATCTGCTCCCCAATGGCCCCGTAGATGCTCGGGTCGCCGGTATGGACCCTGGCCACGAGCCTCCCTTTGCCCACGGCCTTCGTCATAATCGCTACTATCTCCTCCAGGTCCATCTCCGCCGTGTTGTGGATCTCGGCCCCCTTCTTGGCATACCTCAAGATCTCTGGGTTTACGAGGGAGCCGGCATAGAGGATCACGTCCGCATCCCCGATTATCCGCCGGGCCTTGATGGTGAGGAGCTCCGGGTCCCCAGGGCCGGCGCCGATTATATACACCTTCACTGGAAGCCCCTCCTCTTCACCACGACCATGGAGAGGTAGTCGATCTTTTCGCCCCGCATGGCCTTGAGGGGGGAAGAGAAGAACTCCCTCGAGCCACACCGGCTCAGGAAGATGGCCTTATCGGCCAGCCCCAGAGCTTCCAGCTCTTCTATGAGACCGTTGATCTCCTTCGGGACCTTCATCAGGACTGCGCTTTCATGGGTGCCGATGATCTTCCCCATCTCATTGGGGCTGTAGGTCGCAGGGAGGACGGTGAGCTTCTCGTCACCCTCGACAAGGGGGGTGTTCACGTGGGCCATACAGGCCAGGAAGGAGGTTATGCCCGGGACGGTCTCGATCTCCACCTCCGGGTACCTCCCCCTCATCCTCCTCAGAAGGGGGGCGTAGGTACTGTAGAAGAGGGGGTCGCCGAGGGTTATGAAGGCCACATCCCTACCTTCTCTCAGTTCTTTGTAGATCATCTCCACGGCCTCGTCCCAGTGGCGCTCCAGAATCTCAGGATTCTTGACCATTGGGAAGAGTGGCTCTATCACCTTGCATCCCCTCTTCAGGACCCGCCTGGCGATGGAGAGGGCTGTGGACTCCTTATCCCCCCTGGACTTTGGGGTGCATACCACGTCTACGCCGCCCAATATCCTGACGGCCTTGATGGTGAGGAGCTCCGGGTCCCCAGGGCCTACGCCCACGCCGTAGAACTTCCCTGCCTTCTTCATCTCTTCTCTCCAGCGATTATGTGGACAGGGTTGAGGGCCCGGAAGAGCCGCACACCCCCCACCTTCTCTCCCTTTGCTATAATGACCTGGGTAACTTCGACCCCCATACCCAATCTCTCCAGGACCGCTACCGCGGTATGGAGGGTCTCCAGGGTGACAGAGTTTATCACTATCACATCCCCCGATTTAAGCTTATTCCCCACCGCCTCCACGATCTCCTCCAGGCGCCCGCCGGACCCGCCTATCACCACCCGATCTGGCGGCGGGAGGCTTTTCAGCACCTCCGGCGCCTCCCCCTTCACCACCGCCAGGTTCTCGACGCCGAAGAGCCCCTTGTTAACTTCGATGAGCCCCAGGGCCTCGCTGTCCCTCTCGATGGCATAGACCTTCCCGTCCCTGGCCAGGAGGGCGCACTCGATGGCGATGGCACCTGTGCCTGCGCCTATGTCGTATATGATCTCATCCCCCCTCAGCCTGAGCTTGGAGAGGGTGAGGGCCCTCACCTCCTCCTTTGTCATGGGCGCATTGCCTCTGGCGAAGAGGCCGTCGGGTATACCGGGGGTCTTGTACTTCCAGAACTCAGCCATCCTTTATCACCATCACGCAGTAGCCTGTGAACCTCTCCCGGGCTATGGACTCCAGGTCCCCTGCCACCACCCTCTCCTGGGGGGTGGCGAGGCTGTCGCAGACGAAGGCCCTCTTTCCCTTGATCCCCCTCTGAAGGAGGAGCCTTGCCACCGCCTCAGGGGGGTTCTTGGGGTCCGTCAGGATCGCCAGCTTCTTTGCCCTTCCCAGCTCCTCAGGGAGCCCATCGATACCCCTCCCATGGAGGCTCACCACCCTACAGTCGTGCCACGGCTCCTTCATCCTGGCGAAGCAGAGCTGGAGGGAGCTTATCCCGGGGACCACCTCCATCTCCTCGCTGGGAAAATGCTGGGTCAGGAGGGCCAGGATGCTGTAGAAGCCAGGGTCCCCCGAGGTCAGGACCGCTATGTCCGTGTCCCTGTGCAGTCTGATGAACTCCAGGACCTCCTCAAGGTCCTTTCCTATCACCTTGCTGGGCCTATCCCCCGGGAAGAGGTCCAGGGCGCTCCTCCCCCCCACCAGGACCTGGGCCCTGGCCACGGCCTCCCTGGCGGCCGGGGTCAGGTACTCCCCGGATCCCGGGCCCACGCCTACAACAAGTATCTTGCCCATCGCGAGGACCTCGCATTTTCGTCCCTCCCCAGGACCTCACCATCCATTGTGAGGAGGACGGTGCCCACGGTCATGGCCCCGCCCACGTACTCCATGGCCCTGGCGCTCGCCCTGGCGGCTATGGCATCGAATACTTTCTCTAACCCCTTTTCCCTCAGGAGGGCCACGGCCTCCTCGGTGGTGTTGGCGCCCAGGACCTTCTCGACGACCTCCCTCCCGCCCCCCAGGAGAGCGGCATGAGCCGCTATGGTCTCCAGCCTGGCGTCAGCCACCTTGCTGTGGGTGTGGAAGATCCCCGCCGCCACCTTGGCCAGCTTCCCCACGTGCCCCAGGAGGAGGACCCTTTTGACCCCCTTCTTGGCGCACTCATGGAGCATGAAGCCCACGAAGTTGGACATCTCGACGATGGCATCCTCGGGTATCCCTCTCTTCAGGGCGTTCCTCTCTCCGATCCTCCCGGGGGTCAGGATGATCTCCTCGTAGCCCTCGGCCAATGCTACCTCTATCTGTGGTACTAGAGAAGCCTTGAAGGCCTCTTCCGACATGGGCTCCACTACGCCTGTGGTCCCTATGATGGATATGCCGCCTACAATCCCAAGACGCGGGTTCATGGTCCGCTTGGCCAGCTCCCCCCCACCAGGGACCGAGATGGTCACCTCTGCTCCTCTCCCCCTGGGCAGGACAGACCCCACAGCCTCGAGGATCATCCTCCTGGGGACCGGGTTTATCGCCGGTTCCCCCACCGGCACCTGGAGGCCGGGCTTCGTCACCTTCCCGATGCCTTCCCCGCCCCTCAAGACTATCCCTTTTCCTATCTCCCTCACCGATGCGCAGATTTTTGCCCCATGGGTGACATCTGGATCATCACCGGCGTCTTTGATCACGCAGCATCTGGCCACGCCGCCGGCGAGGCTCGCATCCGCTACGGGGAGCGTCGCCTTGCCGCCGGCAGGGAGGTCCACCGTCATCTCTCGGCCTTCCCGCCCGGAGAAGATGAGCTCAGCCGCCGCCCTGGCCGCCGCCGTGGCGCAGGGGCCGGTGGTATATCCCTTCCTCAGCCCCCCCTTGATGCGGGCCTCA
>JBBSVP010000197.1:0-1230 GCA_038046745.1 Candidatus Hydrothermarchaeota archaeon | reverse complement strand
ACGCGAACCGGCCCATGCCGGCGCACTACGATCGGAAGACGCTGCGCGAACCGTGATCCGGTTCTCGGGTTACGCGGGCAATCCAGCCGAGACGGACCTGATGAAGAAGCTCGTGGCGGATTTCAACGCCGAGCAAGCGGAGATCAAGGCCGTCTACGAGGCCCTCCAGGACCTCAGAGCCTCGATCGGCAGGGAGAGGCCAGTCATCGTCATGGAGGACCATAAGCCTATAGATGTGGCTGCCGTGAGGCTCAAGATCCACGAAGGGCGGGAGCTGGTGGAGTTCGAGTCCTTCAACAAGGCTCTCGACGAGTACTTCATCAACCGCGCCCTGGGAAACGCCGAGGCCGAGGCCAAGGGGAGATTCGAGGAGCGCCTCAAGAAGCTCAAGGACCGGCTGGAGGGGCAGAGAGCGACCATAGCGAAGTACCAGGAGCTGGAGAAGACGTGCAAGGAGGTGGGGGACCTGGCATATGCCAACTTCCAGCTAGTCGATGGGATCCTGGCCGCCATCAACGCCGCCAGGAAGACCCACCCATGGGAGGAGATAATTGGAAGGTTGGAGGAAGGGAAGGAGAAGGTCCCCTGGGCCAGGGCCGTAAGGAATATCCTACCGAGAGAGGGGATCCTGGTCCTCGAACTCGATGGAAGGGAGGTGAGACTCGAGCTGAACAAGGGCATTGCCGAGAATGCCCAGAGATACTACGAGGAGGGGAAGAAGGCAAGAGAGAAGGTGGTGGGGGCCGTAGAGGCCGCGAAGGTCACGGAACTGGCCATCGAGAACCTCGTGGAGAAAGGGGCGGCGCCGGTGGCTGGGCCCAAGCCCAGGAGGCGGGTGGTGAGGAAGAGGGAGTGGTACGAGAAGTTCCGTTGGTTCATCTCCTCCGACGGTTTCCTAGTCCTGGGCGGGAGGGATGCCACGTCCAACGAGGTCCTGGTGAAGAGGCATATGGAAAGCAGGGACCTCTTCATCCATGCGGAGATCCACGGGGCCCCTGCCGTAGTCATAAAGACCCAGGGGAAGGAGGTCCCCGAGGCGACCCTCCAGGAGGCCTTCGATTTTGCCGCCTCCTACTCCAAGGCATGGAAGCACAGCCTCTACGGCCTGGACGTTTACTGGGTCAGACCCGAGCAGGTGAGCAAGACCCCAGAGCCCGGGGAGTACCTGACCAAGGGGGCCTTCGTGGTGAGGGGTAAGAAGAACTTCGGGAAGGGGGGGGTTGGCATAGC
>JBBSVP010000196.1:0-2672 GCA_038046745.1 Candidatus Hydrothermarchaeota archaeon | reverse complement strand
GACGAAGCACTTCTTCGACAACCGCTACGGCACCGGGCAGTCCACCATCGACGGCATCCTCAGGGCCACGAACATCCTCCTGGCCGGGAAGAGCTTCGTCGTCTGCGGCTACGGCTGGTGCGGGCGCGGCCTGGCCATGCGGGCCAAGGGGATGGGGGCCAATGTCATCGTCATCGAGGTCGATCCCCTCAAGGCCCTGGAGGCCGTGATGGACGGGTACCGGGTCCTGCCCATGGCCAAGGCAGCCAAGGAGGGGGAGATATTCGTCACGGTCACGGGCGACACCAGCACCATAAGGGGGGAGCATTTCCGGGTCATGCGCGACGGCGCGATCCTGGCCAACGCCGGCCACTTCAACGTTGAGATAAAGATCCCAGACCTCGATGCCATGGCAAAGGGGAAGAGGAGGATAAGGGATTACGTGGACGAGTACACCCTGAAGGATGGCAGGAGGATCTACCTTCTGGGCGAGGGGAGGCTGATCAACCTGGCGGCGGCCGAGGGGCATCCGGCCTCGGTCATGGACATGTCCTTCGCCAACCAAGCGCTAGCAGCCGAGTACATAAAGAAGGAGGGCAAGAAGCTGGAGAACCGCGTCTACTCGGTCCCTGAGGAGATGGACAATGAGGTGGCGAGGCTCAAGCTCGAGTCCATGGGCATAGCCATCGACCGCCTCACCAAGGAGCAGGAGCGGTACCTCCATAGTTGGGAGCTGGGGACTTAACCGCTTGACGTTGATGCCCCCACTCCGTACACCGGCGTAAACCCAACCTATAAATCCCATGGAACCCACCTACCTTGCAGGAGGTGTCTTGATGGACTGGGAAACGTTGTTCGCATTTGTAGGGTTATATGTCCTCACTGTGGGGATGTTCTATCACCACTGGCGCCACGCAAGGGCGATGGAAGATCACATGATAAAGAAATAAATCAGGGCTTATAATACATGAGCTGCCTGGCGTAGGGTCCAACCTCGTCCATCAGGGCCCTCGCCTCGGCCTTGGTCATGGGCCGGAATCCCTCTGCCAGGGCCACGTTCTCCTCCAGCTGGGCCACATCGTCGCAGCCGATGACCACGGTGGATATGCCCTGGGAGAGGGCGAACCTGTAGAAGGGCTCCATGGACCGGTAGCCTGGGAGGCGGGAGGCGAGGCCCCGGAGATAGACCTTCATGCCGATGACCCCCATCTTTTTCTCCTTGGCGGCGGGGAGGACGTGCTCCAGGAAGCTCCTGTAGCGGGGCTCCGCCGGGTTGACAGGGATGAGAATCGTGTCGAAGTCGTAGAGGTCCATCGCCTTCCTTAAGATGGCCGGGTCCTGGTGGCCCGTAAGGCCAACGAACCTCGTCAGCCCCTTCTCCTTCGCCTCGTCGAAGGCCTCTATCGCCCCCCCTGGACCGAATATCTCCTCCAGGTCCCCCTCGGTCCTTACATCGTGGACCTGCCAGAGGTCCAGGTGGTCGGTCCGCATATTCGAGAGGGTGGTCTCCAGGTGGGCCCACGCCCCTGCCCTGTCCCGGGCGTGGGACTTGGAGGCCAGGAATATATCCTCCCGCCTATCTCCCAGGGCCAGGCCGTAGTAGGCCTCGCTCCCGGAGTAGGCCCTGGCAGACTCGAGATAAGTTATCCCTAGATCGAGGGCCCTCTCGATGAGGGCCCGCGCCTCCGCCTCGCGGCCATGGGTCCGCAGGACCCCTTCCCCGCCCAGGCCGAGGATGGTGGCCCTCCTCCCGGTCTTGCCCAGCTCCCTCCG
Organism: Candidatus Hydrothermarchaeota archaeon; assembly: GCA_038046745.1. Taxonomy (GTDB): domain Archaea; phylum Hydrothermarchaeota; class Hydrothermarchaeia; order Hydrothermarchaeales; family JACQPM01; genus JACQPM01. The sequence goes on along the minus strand of JBBSVP010000196.1, from coordinate 920 downwards.
GGGTATCATGTCCCTCCCAACTATCCTGGAAGCTACTCCTTCTTCATCAGGAGGTAGCTCCCGACTATGACCACTACCATGGCCGCCACGCTTATCGGTATGCTCTTCTTCACCACTCCCTCGGTGCCGCCTATGATCCCCACGGCATAGAGGATGTATCCGACGAACCGCTCCGTATCCATGAAACCACCTCAGGGGTACTTCTATTTGGGCGTATAAAAATTCTTCTGTGTTTATTTGGTTGCCCGCTTCTCTAGTGTTTCATCTCTCGGGGGTAAGTAGCATCAATAGAGTTTGAAACGCAGAATCATGGAGGGCTGGTTTATAGACAACATTGAGGTTAAGCAATAAAACTTCTTTTCTGAGTTCACTGGCTTTTTACATGCTGCAGAAATAGGAGGGTATTTATAGCGGGGAGAAGATAGACGTATCTAGAATGCTGAAAGGAGGCTGCTGACCAATGGCAACAAAAAAGACGAAGAAGGCTACCAAGAAAAAGAAGAAGTGAAGGTTCTGGGAAGGCGTTATGCCTTCCCCCAACACCAGGTTATCCCGCTGGTACCCTGGGTTGGCATTCTATCCTATTTTTGAACATCCACGATACGGTCCAGTGTGTCACTCCAGCAGCCCCTGGAAGAACTCCTTGAAGTCCTGGGGTCTCGTCAGGAAGGCCAGCCTGTCGGGATCCGACCTTAGGAGGCCGTAGATCTCCTCCCTCTTCGCCAGGCCGAGTGCCAGGTGACCTTTTGCCTTCACCGTCCTCAGGGGCGGCGGGTTGCCATAGGCGGGGTTCCTGACCCAGCCGGAGGCGAGCTCGTAGTAGGCCGCCCCCCTCATCTCCTTGTAGGGTCCAGAGATGGACTCGCAAGACCTGGCCACCCAGTTGGCCATCCTGAGGACCTGGAGGGAAGGGTTTATGG
>JBBSVP010000195.1:0-5444 GCA_038046745.1 Candidatus Hydrothermarchaeota archaeon | reverse complement strand
CTTCAGGACCACGTATAGCAGGGGGCTGGAGCCGACGATGAACTGTGTCATGGGGTGCTCCGCGCTGTACCCCAGAGTCGAGACGGCCAGGGCCACGGCAGTGCTCTCGTAGGCGAAGCCCCAGAGGATGAGGCCGTTCTCCCTCGTTGCCGCGCCGTACCGTTGGAGGGCTAGATACCCAAGGGCGGCCAAGCCCAGCGAGACCACCAGGATCCTGAGGAAGAGGGATGGGCGGAGCCTCATGGATTCTCCGGATAGGTAGGTAACCGCCCCAGAGGCCACCGCCACGGCATCCAAGAGGAAGATCAGGAAGGCACCGATGGAGAGGAGGAATCCCACCCTGGTCATGGTTGCCCTATAGTCTTTCCCTAGATAGTAACCGACCAGCAGGGAAGCTAGTGCGAGAGAGGCGACCAGAAAGTAGATCCCCGGGGTGAGGAAGAGGGGGCTCGACGGCAGGGGCCCTGCACCCGTCAGCCTGGCGAACTCCTCCAGGGCACGCAAGAATCCTGCAAAGAAGAGGAACGGGACGGCAGCGTTGAAGAGCCCCCTATCCATCCTCACCCCGAGGCGCCTCAGGAGCTTGAGGACCCCGAAGGCACCGGCTATCAGGAGGATACCGTAGGCGATGGTGTTGTAGAGGTTGTAGCCCTCATCGGTCTGGATGGGCCCTATGAAATATCTCTGGAGGAACTCGTAAATGCCCATCTCCTGCTCGGGTGGTGGTTCTGGGATTATAAATCTTTTTGTTTAAATTCTGCAATCCAGGGAACGGCCACTCTATAGATACCCCGCTTGCCTCCAGGCCATCGCACCGCCCTCCAGGTTGTAGACATTCCTGTAGCCCATCCCCACGAGCTGCTCGGCCGCGGCCCTGCTCATGCCACCGCTCATGCAGTAGATGAGGATGGTTTTGTCCCTGTCTTTTGGTAGTTTATCCCTGTACTGCTCCAGCTCATCGTGAGGGATGAAGGCATCGGTACCATGTATGTGGACCTGCTCTGGTATGTGGACATCGAGGAGGAAGACCTCCTTCGTCTCGAGCATCTTAGCCGCCTCCTGGGGCTGTATATTCTTATAGTTAACCCCTGAGCCTGCCAAGCACCCTACCGATGCCAAGGCAAAGACCAAAAAGACCTTGGTGATACTCTTCATGCTAAGAGCCGATAACGTACCTAATCAATAAAAACTTTGGGAAGATCTCAAGTAAATGTACCGCTTTCTCTTCTGTAACTATTCTCTACAAAAGTTTACATAAAGGCGAGAAAAGGTACATAACGGTCTTACACGTACTAGTTTGATATGGGCTATATGATGTCGTATTACGGATACGGATGGATGTTCCTGGGACTGGTCTTCATGATCCTCTTCTGGGCCGCCGTCATCCTCCTCATCCTCTGGCTTTACAGGCAGCTCAGGGGCGGGGCCCCGGCTACCGGCGAGTCTGCCCTGGATATCCTCAAGAAGAGATACGCAAAGGGTGAGATAACCAGGGAAGAATTCGAGCGGATGAAGAGGGACCTTGAGTAACCACATCCCGATTTGCTTTCTCATTGTTAACTTCTCTTTGCAGGGTTTTGCATAGTGGTGGGAAAAAAGTACATATATGGTCTTGCAGGAATAGTTTAAGATCGAGATGGGAGAGCGGAAGACGCATATAGTCAAAGTAGGGGGCATGACCTGCGCCTCCTGTGCCCAGAGTATCGAGAAGGCCCTTGGCAACTTGGAGGGAGTGGCAAGAGCCACAGTAAACTTCGCCGCAGAGACCGCCACCGTAGAGTACGATCCAGGGAAGGTCGGGCCCAGGGGGGTAGAGAAGACGATAGCGGACATAGGATACAAGGTGCTCAAAGAGAGCATAGCCCTCAAGATCACGGGGATGACCTGCGCCTCCTGTGCCCAGAATATAGAGAAAGCTTTGAGCAATTTGGAAGGGGTTTCCAGCGCCAGCGTTAACTTCGCCATGGGGCGGGCGACCGTCTACTACGACCCAGAGCTGGTGAGCGTGGCCGAAATCAAGAGGGCGGTCAAGGACATTGGATACGAAGCCTCGGAGGTCGAGGAGGCGACGGCAGAAGACAGGGAGAGGGCTGCCTGGAGGCGGGAGATAAGGGTCCAGGGGATCAACACCCTCGTCTGCTGGGTCCTGGCGGTCCCCATCATGCTGGGCACCTTCAGGGAGTATTGGATCCTGAGCTCATTCGTGCCCGAGGTCCTTGCGAACCCTTACGCCCTCTGGCTTCTCACCACCCCTATCATGATGGGACCCGGGCGCCAGTTCTTCGTGGGCACTTACAAAGGACTGAAGCACGGCTACACCGACATGAACCTCCTCATAGCCACCGGTACCGGGGCCGCCTACACTTTGGGCGTCATCAACACTGTCTTCCCTGATGCGGGCTTCGGGGGGCCTAGGATAGCCTTCTTCGAGACTGCCGCTCTCCTTACCGCCTTCCTGGTCCTGGGTCGTTTCCTGGAGGCCCTGACGAAGGGGCGCACCTCGGAGGCCATAAGGAGGCTGATGGGCCTCCGGGCCAAGACGGCCCTCCTGGTCAGGGACGGGAAGGAGATAGAGGCCCCCATAGAGGACGTCCAGGTTGGGGACCTAGTCATCGTGAAGCCCGGTGAGAAGATCCCGGTGGACGGGATGGTGAGGGAAGGCTACTCGGCCGTGGACGAGTCCATGATCACAGGGGAGAGCATCCCTGTGGAGAAAAAGGCCGGGGACGAGGTCATAGGTGCCACTATAAATCAGACGGGGCTCCTGAGGTTCGAGGCGACGAAGGTGGGGAAGGACACGGCCCTGGCGCAGATCATAAAGTTTATAGAGGAAGCCCAGGCCTCCAAGCCGAAGATCCAGAAGCTGGCCGACGTCGTGGCCGGGCACTTCATCCTGGCGGTCCACGCCCTGGCCCTCATCGTCTTCTTCTTCTGGTTCTTCGTGGGCTACGACATGTTCTTCACACCAGGCGGGAAATTCCTCCTCTCCTCCATAACTTTATCTGCCGTCTCGGCCTTCGTCTTTGCGATGCTCCTGAGCATAACGGTCCTGGTAATCTCCTGCCCCTGCGCCGTGGGCCTCGCCACCCCCAGCGCCATAATGGCGGGCACCGGGAAGGGGGCGGAGTACGGGATATTGATAAAGGGCGGGGACGCCTTGGAGAGGGCCCACAAGATCAATACCATCGTCCTGGACAAGACAGGCACCCTTACAAAAGGGAAGCCATCCCTCACGGATGTGGTGGTGGCGAGTGGGTATAACGAGGAAGAGGTCCTGAGGCTGGCTGCGGTGGCAGAGAAGGGCTCCGAGCACCCCCTGGGGGAGGCGATCGTGAGGGGGGCAGAAGGGAGAGGCATTGCCGTGGAAAGCGCCGAGGCCTTCGAGGCCATCCCGGGCCAGGGGATCGAGGCCAAGTACAGAGGAAAGACGATCTTGCTGGGGAACCGGAAGCTGATGAAGGACCGGGGTGTGAAAGGGGTGGAGCCTCTCTTGGGGGAAATGGAACGGCTGGAGAACGATGGGAAGACGGCGATGTTAGTGGCCCTGGAAGACGAGACCATCGGGATAATCGCCGTGGCTGACACCTTGAAGGAGTACTCCAAGGAGGCGGTGAGGGAGCTCCAGCGCATGGGCCTGGAGACGATCATGCTCACAGGCGATAACGCCCGTACGGCCAATGCCATAGCCAGGCAGATAGGCGTCGATCGCGTGCTGGCAGAGGTCCTCCCTGAGGAGAAGGCGGACGTCATAAAGGGGCTCCAGGCAGAAGGCAAGATCGTGGCCATGGTGGGCGACGGTATAAACGACGCCCCGGCCCTCACCCAGGCCGATGTGGGCATTGCCATAGGGAGCGGGACCGACATAGCGAAGGAGGCGGGGCACATCGTCCTGATAAAGGAGGACCTGAGGGACATCATAACGGCCCTGGAGCTGAGCAAGAGGACGATGAGGAAGATAAAGGAGAACCTCTTCTGGGCCTTCGCCTACAACACCGTGGGCATACCCATCGCCGCAGGGGTCCTGTACCCGTCCTTCGGCGTCCTGGTGAGCCCGGAGTTGGCGGCCCTCTTCATGGCCACCAGTTCCGTATCCGTTACTATGAACACCCTCCTCCTGAAGAGGTTCAGGCCCAGGGGCTTCGGGGTTGGTGGATTCGGTGGAGAGATGGAAGGAGGAATAGGCCTTCCCACTGGTGGGGCTGGAACGAGCAGTTCTTTGGGGATATACGGAGGCAAGAGATGAGAGGCCCCTCGCGTCTGCCTATGTGGTCCATGATAGCACTCTCCTACCTGGCCGTCTCCATATCCATCACCCTCCTCTTCTACCTCCTGGCGACGAGGCAGGGGAAGCCCCACACCACTGCAGAGGTAGCCCTGGGTTCCATCTGGACCTTCATCCTCTCCCTAATCATCTCTGCCTCCATCCTGCCGCCGATCCTGAAGAAGAGGTTGGGCGTGGGTACTCCAAAGGAGGTTGAGCATTGAGGAGGTAGAAAAATGGAAGAAACAACGCCCCACTATCCGCATCCGACAGGCTTCGCCCTCGGGCTGACGGCCGGTATCGTGTATACGATCTGTGCCCTGTTTGTGACAGTATGGCCAGCGCAAGCACTGGGGTTCTTCAAAGATTGGTTCCACGGGATCGACATAGGGCGGATCTTCGCGCCGCCGCAGCTGACCCTCGGGGCCTTCCTCCGGGGCCTCGTGGAGATAGTCCTGGCCTTCTACCTTGTGGGGCTGATCTACGGGTGGCTCTACAACAGGTGCGTGGCCCACTGCAAGAGGATGGGCTGGATCTGACCGAGGCTACTTACCGGCCTTGGCCACCAGCTCCAGCTTCCTCCTGTAGCCCTTGAGGCAGGTGTTGCAGCAGAAGTAGTGCTCCTGGTTGTGGAGGGTGAACTTCACGGGGTCCCCGTGGATCCTCTTCCCGCAGTACTCGCAGTCCATGCTGATCCCTATCTCGGGCCCTATCTTCGTCTCGTACTCCTCCTTGTAAGTCCGAAGGACGATGCTGGGCTCCAGGTCACGGACAGGCAACCTCCCGATCCTCTCCATGAGGGCCTTCACCTCCCCCATGTTCCTCACCGCTGCCTTGCAGGCGATGTTCCGCTCCCCCATGACCTGGTAGACCTCCAAGACTTCTTCCATCTCTCGCAGGGCCATGAGCACATCCTCTATGTCATCTGCCTTCATCCGCACTATGAGGAGGATATTCTCCAGGATGGCGTCCCTGTCCACTATTATGGTGAATTTCTTCACGATCCCGGCCTGCTTCAGCCTCTCGATCCGCGCCTTGACGGTGGGCCTGCTCACCCCCGTGACCTTGGCTATGTCCAGGATGGGGCTCCTGCTGTCCTCCTGTAGGATCCTCAGGATGGCCAGGTCCACGGTGTCGAGCTTCATCTATTACACTTCTAGAAGTTTGGCCATATATATCATTT
>JBBSVP010000194.1:0-2040 GCA_038046745.1 Candidatus Hydrothermarchaeota archaeon | reverse complement strand
GTGAGGTTTGCATTCCTGGCCGCACTTCCCATAGCGGTCTTTTTGGGGGAGGGCCTTATGATCCTCGGGAGCTGGAAGATTCCAGACCGACGAGCCTTTGGAAAAGTAGTGGTAGCAGCCTTCCTCCTCCCGGTTGTTCTCAATGGCGCCCTTTACGCCTCAGAGCGGACCCCTGACATGGACAAGGATTGGGGGGAGGCACTGACGTTCCTGAAGGGACAGGAGCCTGGGATCGTCCTCTCCTGGTGGAATGCCGGCTCCTGGGTCCAGGGGGCGACGGGCTTCCCCACCGTCATAGACTCTGTCCACGGGCAGAAGAGGGAGAGTATAATGGCCGTGGGGGAGGTGCTTCTGGAGAGCAATACCACCCATATCAGGGACTTCCTTGATCGTCACGGGGTGCGCTATATCGTCGTCTCCAGCGACCTCATCTACTACCTGGGGGATATCCAGGCAGCTGCAAATGCCTCCGGTTACACCTACTCCGTCCTCTATCCCAATGGGACTGGCACCCTGGAGGGGAAGAAGGTAGCGGTCTACGGGAAAGAGAGGAACTTCATAGCATATAGAAACGAGAGCGGCATCCAGGTCCTCTATCTGGAAGGAAATAAAGCTTACCGGCTGGAGAGGGTCCATTACCGGGAGAAGGAAGGGCAGGTGACGCGGGTCTCTAAGCCCCCTCCACCCATACTCGAAGGGGGGGTGTACGCCACCAAAGAGTACCTCATCTACGCCACTCCGCGGCTGGAGGGGACCCTCCTCAACTCCCTGGTCCTCCTGGATGGGGAGGGCTTCAGCGGCCTCCAACAGATATACTCGAATCCTCGGGTGAGGATATACAAGGTGGTGCCTCAGTGAAGCTGGGGGTCCAGGAGAGGCTGAAGGGCGGCTCTCTGCTGGGGGATTCCAGCATCTTGATCTCGGCCACCCTAGTAGGCAACGTCTTCAACTACCTCTTCCAGGTCTATGTAGGGAGGGCCCTCGGTCCCGTGGGCTACGGCGCCTTCGGGGCATTGATCTCCGTCCTGTACATCCTCCTGGTTCCCACCTCAGCCATATCCCTGGTCGTGGCCAAGTTCGTCTCTGAGTACTCGGCCAGCGGCGAGAGAGATAAGATCTCTTCCTTGATTGCCGGTGCTGCGGGAAAGACCCTGAAGTACGGCCTGGGCATATTTCTGATCCTTCTCCTGGCAAGCGGAGGTCTGGCAGAGTTCCTCCAGATACCGTCCGGGGTACCGGTCATCATCCTGGCCTTCATCTTCCTCCTGGCCCTCCTCCTCTCGGTACTCCAGGGCGTCCTCCAGGGGCTCCAGAGGTTCTGGCAGTACGGCCTCACTAGTATAATTGGGGCCCTTTCAAAGCTTTTATTCGGCTTTATCTTAATATATATCGGTTTAGGGGTAAATGGAGCTATAAGTTCCCTGCTATTCTCGAACCTCGTCCTGATATTGGTTGTCTCATACTTCATAAGGACTTACATAAAGAGGACAGGGGCGTATATCGAGGGGGCGGTTCTCTCCTACTCAACCCCGGCCCTCCTGGCCATGACCTCCATCACCGTGATCTCCAACGTGGACATGGTGCTGGTGAAGCACTTCTTCACCCCTTCGGAGGCAGGCTATTACGCTGCAGCCGCTCTCTTCGGGAAGATCATAATCTTCGTCTCAGCCCCCATCGCCTTCGTCCTCTTCCCCAAGGCCAGCAGGAGCCAGGCTCCCCATGGCGGTCCTGGGATCCTGCGGGAGAGCCTCCTCTTTACCCTCGTGCCTTCTCTCCTTGCCGTGGCCATGTACTTCATAGCGCCCGACTTCGTCATCTCCCTGGTCTTCGGCTCGCGCTACACCGATGCGGCACCCCTGATAGGCCTCTTCGGCATCGGAATGACCTTCTACTCCCTCTCGAATATCCTCATAACCTACGACCTGGCGGTTAAGAAGATGGAGTTCCTCCCCTTACTGCTCTTCACCGTCCTGGCAGAGACCGCCCTCATCCTCCTCTTCCCTACCAGCCTCCTGAACATCGTCTGGATAGTGGTCGCCA
>JBBSVP010000193.1:0-3139 GCA_038046745.1 Candidatus Hydrothermarchaeota archaeon | reverse complement strand
AGGTCCACCTGGCCGGCAAAATGAGAGAGGACAAGGTCTTCTTCTCCGAGTCCAATAGCCGCCTCCTAGTGGAGGTGAGGGAGGAAGACTCCCGGGAGTTCGAGGCCACCCTCCGAGGCCACTCCGTGGCTTCCATAGGGAAGACGGTGGATGGAAAGGAGCTCATCATAAAGAAGAGCAAGAGAACCCTGGTTAGGGCAACTCTGGAGGAACTCCGGAAGGCCTGGGGGGCGGGAGTATGAACTTCTGTATCCTCAGGGCCCCTGGCACTAACTGCGATGGGGAGACGGCCAGGGGCCTGGAAGAGCTGGGGTGCGGAGCCGAGGTGGTCCACCTCAAGAGGCTCCTGGACGGACGGACGGACATCCTCGGATACTCGGGGCTCGTCATCCCCGGGGGCTTCTCCTACGGCGATCACATAAGGTCCGGGGCCATCGTGGGGAGAGTCCTGAGCCACACCTTGGGGAAGAAACTCTCCCGCTTCGTGGAGGATGGCAGGCCGGTCCTCGGGATATGCAACGGCTTCCAGGTCCTGGCCGAGGCGGGCCTCCTCCCGGGATTCGATGGGACCAGCAGGTTCCCGGAGATGGCCCTCTCCAAGAACGCATCGTCCCACTTCGAGGACCGGTGGGTCCACCTCCGGGCCGGGGAGAGCTCCTGCCCATTCACCAAGGGCATGCCGCCCGTCCTCAGGATGCCGGTGGCCCACGGGGAGGGGAGGGTCGTCCTCCCGCCCGGCGGCCTGGAGCGCCTTGAGGCGAGCGGTCAAGTGGCCCTCAGGTACGCCCTGGGGTCCGGGGAGCCGGCCATGGGGCGCTACCCCGAGAACCCCAACGGCTCCATCGGCGATATAGCCGCTATCGCAAACCCCGAGGGGAACGTCCTGGGCCTGATGCCCCACCCCGAGAGGGCCTTCCACAGGATCCTATATCCAGACTGGACCAGGACCGGAGGCGAGGGCTACGGGGACGGCTACCTCCTCCTGCGGAATATGGTGGAGTACGCGAGGAGGTTGTGAAGGAGACGAGCCTCATCCCAGGACCCTTCTCTGGACCTCCCGGTAGTATTCGAGGACCTCGCCCATGTCCTTCCTGAACCGGTCCTTGTCCATCACCTGCTTGGTCCTGGCGTCCCAGAAGCGGCAGGTGTCGGGAGAGACCTCGTCGGCCAGGATGATCCTTCCATCCCACCTACCGAACTCCACCTTGAAGTCCACCAGGATGATCCCCCTCTCCAGCAGGAAGTTCCTCAGGAGTTCGTTCACCCTCAGGGTGATCTCCCTCATCCTCTCCAGCTCATCCCTGGTGCAGAGCTTGAGGGCCAGGGCGATGTCGTCGTTGAGGAAGGGGTCGTGGTACTCGTCGGATTTGTAGCCCATCTCCACGATGGGAGGATGGAGCTCCTGCCCTTCCTTGAAGGGGTAGCGCCTCACCAGGCTCCCTGTGGCGATGTTCCTGCAGATGACCTCCAGGGGTACGATCTCGACCTTCTTCACGATGTGGCGGTTTGGTTCTTCAAACCGCAGGAAGTGAGTCTCTATTCCTCCGTCCTGGAGGACCTGGAAGAGCCTGGCGCTGATCCCGGCGTTTATCGCCCCCTTCCCTGCCTTCGTCTCCTTCTTGGCCCCGTCCCCGGCGGTGAGGTCGTCCCTGAACTCCATCACCAGGGTCCCGGGGTCCCTCTCGTAGACGCTCTTGGCCTTGCCTCTGTAGAGGAGCTTCATGGCCATCCCTTCCCAGCCCCGTAATATTAATCTTATGAGGCGTCCTCGCCGCCGGAGAAGACCTGCTGGACCAGGTTGTATATATCAGCCATGCCCTGGCGGGTCTGGGAGGAGGTGGGGGTCAGGGCCCTGTAGAGACCCAGGGTCTCGAAGGCCCTCAGGAGCCCCACGCTGCTCTCCCTCCTCATCCCTGCTGGAGAAGCGATGAGGGCGTCGTGGAGGGCGTAGTAGTCCTCGGACCACTTCAGGATGCTATCCAGCTCCTCTGGGGCCAGGAGGTCCACCTTGGCCAGGAGGTTGATGAAGGGCACCGGGAACCTGAACTGGACCGAGGCGGAGAGGAGGAGGAGGGAGACGAAACCCGAAGGGGTCTTGGCCAGGGCGGGATCGAAGAGGAAGCCCATCACCGACCTCTCCTCCCCCAGGACCTTCATCACCACCTCGCTGGCCAGGCGGTAGGCGAAGAGCTCCATCTGCCCTGGTGTGTCTATGACGATATAGTCTGCCGGTGCCTCGGCTATGGCCTCCTTCAGCTCCTCGGCCTTCAGGGCTATGAGGTCGGCGCACATGATCTGGGCGCCGTTGGGGCCGAGGCCGTGCTCCTGCATCACCTCCCTGAGGCTCACCCAATCCCTCACGTCCACCTCCGGCGAGTAGGGAAGGTACTCGGCCCCGGGGTCGAGGTTGACGGTCGATACCTGGAGCCCCTCCGCCTGGGCCCACTCCTGGAAGGCCTTGGTGAGGGCCGTTTTACCGGAACCGGCCGTCCCCACCAAGTAGATGTTGATACCTTGTTCCATGGCAGGAGATTCACGTCTCCAATGATAAGCTTTCCTTTCCCCAGTACAATGCACCAGAATCGGTTGGGAGCATGATATATTAATAGCGACCGAAGGTTATCTATGCGCACCTCGGAGCTCTGCGAGTACGGCATCCCCCAGGAGGCCGTGGCCCTCCTGGAGGAGGAGGGGATAGTGGAGCTCTACCCTCCCCAGGAGGAGGCGGTGAGGAAGGGCATCCTCGCCCTGGAGCGCTCCTTCCTGGTGAGCGTCCCCACGGCCAGCGGGAAGACCCTCATCGCCGAGCTCCTCATGCTCAGGTCCCTCCTGGAGCGGGGCGGGAAGTGCCTCTACATCGTGCCCTTGCGGGCGCTGGCCTCCGAGAAGGCGGAGGAGTTCAAAAGGTACGAGAGGCTCGGCATCAGGTGCGCCATCTCCACGGGGGACTACGATACCACCGACAGCTGGCTGGCGGAGTACCAGATCGTGGTGACGACCTCCGAGAAGGCCGACAGCCTCCTCAGGCACAACGCCCCGTGGCTGAGGGATGTGAAGGTGCTGGTGGCCGACGAGATCCACCTCATCCACGATGCTGGGAGAGGACCAACTCTGGAGGTGACCATCGCCAGGCTGAGGC
>JBBSVP010000192.1:812-7500 GCA_038046745.1 Candidatus Hydrothermarchaeota archaeon | reverse complement strand
GAATATCTCTTTGCTCCCACATATTGGGCAGAATCCTTTCATACTTCCACCCTATTCCGCCTCTCCCAGAAAACGCGGGACCATGGGAGGGTAGGAGGCGGGGTGGAGGTGGAGGTAGGTGGCCAGGGTTTTCTCCTTCAGGATACCGTCCATTTTTCCAACCACTCCATCCCCCCTGGCGATCCTGTAGGCGTACTGGAGCCTGCCCAGGGGCTCGACTGTGGAGTAGTGGAACCGGTGCCCCAGGAGCCTATCCCCGGCCCTGCTTACGGGGTTGTCCCTGATCACCTCCCCTATAGTGTAGCCCAGGTGGTAGGCCTTGCCCATGATGGTCCTGAGGGGGAGGAAGCCGGCCATGGCGTACTCCCGCCCCTCCACCACGAGGCCCTTCCCCAGGTACATCAGCCCTCCGCACTCCGCGTAGACGGGCCTCCCGGAGGCGCAGAACTCCCGCACCTCTTTCCGCAGGCTTTCGTTCTCCTCCAGCCTCTGGGCAAAGACCTCCGGGAACCCCCCGCCTATGTAGAGGGCGTCTATATCGGGAAGCGAAGCTTCCGTGAGGGAGTCTATATAGTGCAGCTTCGCCCCATGGGCCTCGAAGGCGTCCAGGAGGTCCTGGTAGTAGAAGGAGAAGACCCTGTCCCGCACTATTCCGAGGCGGACCTTGTACCGCTCCTCGGGGTGGTAGAGAGGGCTCTCCTCCACCTCCTCCATCGGCGGTGCCAGCCGAGCGATCTCCAGGACCCGGTCTATGTCTATATGCTCCTCGGCGAAGTCGGCCAGGCCCTCGAAGAGCTCCTCCAGCCTCTCCTCCTCATAGGCAGGGACCAGGCCCATGTGCCTCTCGGGTATCGAGACCATCTCGGACCTGGGCAGGACCCCCAGGACCTCCAGCCCTGCCAACTGCTCCACGGCCAGCCTCACCTTCCCCGCGTGCCTCTCACCGCCCACCTTATTGAGGATGGCGCCCTCGATCCTCACCCCCCTGTCGAAGAGCTTGTAGCCCAGGACCATGGCGGCAGCGGTCCTGGCGAGGCGCTCCACGTTGGCTATGAGGATGACCGGGGCATCGAGGAACTTGGCCACCTCCGCCGTACTCCCCCGTTCCTCGATGGCGTCGTGGGAATCGTAGAAGCCCATGGTCCCTTCCACGACCGCTATATCGGACCCCCGGGCGCCCCTCTGGAAGGCCTCCAATACCGCCTTCCTATCCATGAGGAAGCCGTCCAGGTTCCTGGAGGGCCTCCCGGTGGCGAAGCGGTGGTAGCTGGGGTCTATGTAATCGGGGCCGACCTTGTAGGGCTGGACCAGGAGCCCCCGCCTACGCAGGGCCCTCATCAGCCCTATGGAGATGACGGTCTTCCCGACCCTGGTGCTCAGGCCCCCCAGGACGACCCGCGGTATGTCCATAGGAGAAAATAGTCCGGGGACCTTATAGATTTTACCGAGCAGAAAAAGCTTATCTACCTTATTAACGGATATTAAGATGGGAGGCGTGGTATGAAGTTTCCGTTGAAAGGGAAGAAGGTGGAAGACGTCATGACCCGGGGGGTGGTGACCGTCAACGTAAAGGCCCCCGCCAGGGAGGTCTTCAAGGCGATGGTGGAGAATGACGTGGCCGGCGTCGTGGCAGTGGACGACGACGGGAACTGCAGGGGGATAGTGACCACCTACGACATCCTGGGGCTTGGGAATCTGAGCGTGGAGGAGATCAAGGGGCTCACGGCCCAGGACCTCATGACCAAGTACACGGTGGATGTGGACCCCACCGACACCCTGGAGGCAGCCGGGAAGATCATGAAGGAGTACAGGATCCACCGCCTGATCATAGGCACCGGCAAGCCCATCGAGAGGAAGCCCATAGGGGTCCTCTCCTCTACGGACCTGGTCAAGTACCTCTACCAGAATATACCTTAGGGGCGGGCCTCCAGGAGGTAGAGCCTCTCGAAGAAGAAGGCCCTCTCGGCCACTATCCTGGCGCTAAGAGACCCTTCCCGAAGGGCATCGATAGTCCTGGGGAGCTCGTTGAGGCTCGACTGGACGAGGAGGAGGGAGCCGTCCCCCGATAGATGATCCCCGACATCCTCCAGGAAGCGGTCCACGACCTCCCTCCCGTCCATCCCCCCGTCCCAGGCCCCGCTGGCCACATCCTTGGGCTCCCAGGGCTCGGTGGGGAGGTAAGGGGGGTTGAAGGCGATGAGGTCGAACCTGCCTTCGATCCCATCGAAGAGGTCCCCCTCGACCACCGTCATATTCTCCACCCCGTTGAGCCGGGCGTTCTCCTCCGCGCATCTCACCGCCCCAGGGTTTATGTCCGCGGCCACTACCCCCCCTGCCCTAGCTGAAGCCACTATCCCCTGGATCCCGCACCCGGTTCCCAGGTCCAGGACCCTCGCTCCCTTCGGCACCTCCAGGTGGTCTGCGAGGAGGAGGGAGTCCTCTCTGGGCGTGTAAACGCCTGGGGGGATCTCGAACTCATAGCCCCTGTAGCGCACGGGCAATATCGGCCACCTCCTCGGGGGTGAGCTCGTAGACCCTCCTCTCCAGGAGGTCCTTGGGCAGGCCCTCGATCCTCCCTATTATCCCTCTCCGCTCCACTTTCTCTAAGGGGCGCTCCAGGATCAATTCCAGGGAGTGGAGGAGGGCCTTCCTCACCACCTTCCTCCGGTGGACGAAGAGCCCCGTGGCCGCCTTGAAGAAGAACCCCTCGTCCACCTGGAAGGGCCTGGGCTTGGGGACGAGCTCCACCACCGCCGACTCCACCTTTGGCTTTGGGTAGAAGGCCCTGGGCGGGAGGACCTCCAGGACCCTTGCACGGGCGTAGTAATATACAGCCAAGGAGAGGCGGGAGTAGTCCCTGTCCCCAGGGAGGGCCACCATCCGCGCCGCGAACTCCCGCTGGTAGGTCAGGATGGCCCTCTCGAAGCCGTGCCTCAGGAGCTTGAAGGTGAGGGGGGAGGAGATGGAGTAGGGGATGTTGGAGACGACCTTGGTCATGGGGGGGAGCTCGGCCTCCAGGGCGTCCTCGGCCACGAGGACCAGGTTCTCCACGCCCTTGAATCGCTCTCTGAGAACCCCGACCATCCTCCTATCCTTCTCCAGGGCGTACACTTTCCCGGCCTTCTCCAGGAGGAGGGCCGTGAGAGTTCCAATCCCAGGGCCTATCTCCAGTACCGTGTCTCTCGGTCCCAGATCCGCATAACCCACCTGCCGCTCCAGGGCCCCCTCGTCCACGATGAAGTTCTGGCCCAGCCTCCCCCGGGGCCTCAGACCGTACCTCCGCAGGACCCCTTTCGTCTCTTCCAGGAGGCTCATTTAGAGCTACGCCTTCTTGGAGAGCGGGATGGTGAAGAGCTTGTACTTCGCCTTGCCGGTCCTGACCTCGTCGGCCTGGAGCTCTGCCACGATCCTCCTGGCGATGGGCTTCTTGGGGTCTGGGATGGCCTTGATCCTCTGGGCCATATCCACGAAGGACTCGAAGGGCATCTTCTTCCGCTCCTCCAGGATCTCCCACATCAGCTTCTTCCCGATCCCCGGGAGGAGCTCCAACCCGTGGAGGCGGGTGGTCAAGGGCTGGGCCTGGTTGAAGAACTCCAGGAACTTCTTCTCCCTCCTGGCCACGATCTCCTCCACCACGTAGGGGAGCTCCGACTTGGCAGCGCTGGAGAGGTCGTTGTAGCTCACCCTCCTCTTTATGTAATCGATCTCCCTCCTCTCATCCTTCCCCACATATACCCTATCGTGGGCCTTGAGCTGGATCCCCCTCTTGGGTACCAGCTCCATCAGTGTGAGGAAGGTCTCCCCCATGGCGTAGACCACGGGCTCCCGTCGGTAGAGGGGCCTCTCCCCATCCACATGGCCATGGGCTAAGTAATCCAGGACTACCACATACTCTTCCATGCCCATGGCCTTACTCCTTAGCGTACTTGGCCACGATCCCCAGGATGCTGCCGATCTCTTCCTTGGTCAGGGCGAACCTCTCCTTGGCGAAGATGGCCCTGACGTCCTCCTCGTATTTGGGCAGGAGATTGGCGATCTTGGTAGCTATTTCAGGCTTCATCTTCTCGCTGCTCTTCACCAGCGCCTCCACAATGCCTGTGGAATCATCCGGGGTGAGCTTGATGAACTTCTGGAGGTGCTCCAGGGTGGTCTTCTGGATATAGTTGGGCTCCTCCCCGCCGCCGAACCTCTTCTCCAGGAGCGCCCTCGTCTCGGCGTCGGTGAGCCACCTCTCCTCCAGGACCTTCTTCCCTATCATCTTTACCCCTGGGGTCTGAGGTGCACCGGGGCTGCTATGACGGTCTTCCTCATACCGCCGTCCATGATCTCCACCAGGTAGGCGCGCCCCCTCTTCTCGGAGACAACGCCCGTCTTCCCATGGAACCTGGGGTGGACAGCCCCCTTATGGACGCTGGGCTCCAGAGCGATGTGTACTCTATCTCCGACCTGAAAGCTCTGGATTACCCTGGAGACGGGTATAGTTCCCTTCTCCCGAACATCCTTCCGGAGCTTGCGCCTCGTCTTGCTCCTGTATCCTCTCGACCTCTTCATAGATTATCTAACCTATCTCAATCTATCCAGACCGGCTTTTAGTACCGTTAAATAGCCCCTCTAACCTTTATAACCCTTTCTATCTCATCCCTCCCCTCATCAGTTTGGCCCAGGGCCCCTTCGCCCCTCGCCTGAGGCCTTTGAGGGCCTTCTTCATCGTCCAGTAGTAGTTGAGGAGCTCCTTCACCTCTTCCACGGTGCTGCCGGAGCCTCTGGCTATGCGCCTCATGCGGGACGAGTCTATCGCCTTCGGCTCTTCCCTCTCCCTCCTGGTCATGGAGTCTATGATGGTGGAGAACTTCCGCATCTTGGCCTCCGTCACCTCCGTGGCCTCCTTGGGTACGGCCGTCCCCATCCCTGGGATCATCTTCAGGACGGCGGAGAGGGGCCCCATCTTCGAGATGGCCCTTATCTGCTCCTGGAGGTCGTAGAGGGTGAGGTCGCCCTTCATGATCTCCCTCGCCTTCCCCTCATCCATTGTCTCCTGGGCCTTCTCCAGGAGACCTTTCAGGTCTCCCATCCCGAGGAGCCGGGAGATGAAGCGGCCGCTGTCGAAGAGCTCCAGGTCGTCCAGCCTCTCTCCCAGGCCGATGAACCGTATGGGGGCCGAAGTCTCGGCCACCGCCGAGAGGGCGCCGCCGCCCTTCGCCGAGCCGTCGAGCTTGGTCAGGATCACGCCGGTGATGCCGATGGCCTCGTGGAAGGCCTTCGCCTGGGCCCCCGCCTGCTGCCCGATGGTGGAGTCTATGACCAGGAGCCTCTCCTGGGGGCTGAAGGCCCCCTCCAGCTTCTTCATCTCCCGGAAGAGCTCCTCCTCGGACCTGTGCCTCCCGGCCGTATCCAGGATTATGAGATCGCCCCGGGCCTCCGCGAGGCCGCGCTCCAGGAGAGCGATGGGGTCCTTGGCGCTGGGGTCCCCGAAGACCCCGATCTTCAGGGGCTCGGCCAGCTGCCTCATCTGCTCGTAGGCCGCCGGCCGGAAGGTGTCCCCCGCTATTATGTAGGGCTTCAGCCCTCGCTTGGCATAGAACTTCGCCAGCTTGACGGCCGTGGTGGTCTTTCCCGAGCCCTGGAGGCCGACGAGCATTATCCTGCCCTTGGTAGGCCTGAACTCCTCCCTCTTACCCAGGAGGTTGACCAGCTCCTCGTGGACGATGGCTATGGCATGCTCCCGGCGGGAGAGCCCTCCCTTCGGCTTCTCCTGGAGGGCCCTCTCCTCGATCCTCTTGGAGATCTCCATCACCAGGCGGACGTTCACGTCGGCGGAGAGGAGGGCCCTCTGGATCTCCTTCACCGCCTCCTTGATGATCTTCTCGTCCACCAGGCCCGAGAGGGCGATCCGCCTCACGGCCTTGGAGAGGGACTCTCCCAGTTTGTCGAGCATCCGATCACTCCGACCTGTTCCTCTCAGCCACCCACCTCATCAGGGGCGCCATGGCCTCCCTCAACTCCTTCCCGTCCTTCGTGAGGGAGTACTCCACCCTGGGAGGTATCTCCGCATATGCCTTTCTGGTGAGCAGCCCTGCGCCCTCCAGCTCCTTCAGCCTGTCCGAGAGGCTCTTTGGACTTATACCTTCCAGCCTAACCATGATCTTGTTATATCGGAGCCTCTTCTCGTTGCCTATAACGCCTATGATCAGCAGGGCCCACTTCTTGCTGATCACCTCCATAACGCCCTCCAGTGGGCAGAGGCACATCCTCCCGGGGTCTCCAGGTGGGGCGCACACCCCTCTACTCTCGTCCTTCATATTGACTTGCCACCTGTATACTCTCTATACCGTTATAAACTTTATAGTTTAAATACTTCGATGTTTATAGTAATTTCACCAATAAAAGTTGGAGGTACACAGATGGGCGGTGAGGATAAGAAGGTGGAGAAAGGGCGCGGCGTCCCCTGCTTCTGCGGATGCGGGTGCGTGCCCCTTGTCAAGAACAAGAAGGAAGGCCTACAGCAGAATGGGTAAAGAGATACGCGTTGAGGAGCTCGTGGAGATCGTAGGGCCTGGGAACGGGATGCTGGGGCCCCTGAGGGACGGTGGGAGGATCCTCTCTACCACGGAGCCTGCCTGCTGCGGCCCCATGTTCACGCCGGAGCTCAGAAGTGGGCACACCGTCACGAGGCCTGTGGGGGTGGAGG
>JBBSVP010000192.1:0-802 GCA_038046745.1 Candidatus Hydrothermarchaeota archaeon | reverse complement strand
AAAGGTGGGGGACGCAATAGCCATAAAGATCGAGAGGCTCCGGATGCTCTCAATGGCCTCTGCCTCGGGAACCGATCGGCGGAGGGACGGCTACTACGTGGGCGACCCCTTCATAGCCAAGAGGTGCCCCTCATGCGGAGAGATCAATCCCAAGTCCTATGTAGAGGGCATCGGGCGGGACGCTGTAAAGTGCGCCAAGTGCAACCTCCCCATCAGGGCCTTCGAGATCCTTTGCGGGTATACGGCGCTCTTCAGCAGCGACAGGAAGATTGGGGTGATAGTGCCAGGCAAGACTGCGGCGTCCATTGCCATGGAGGCGGATAGGTATGCCGCTCCCCCGAAAACGAGAAAGGCCCACTCCGTTCTTCGCCTAGCCCTGGCCGACATGCCCCCCGGGATCGTGATGAGGCTCAGACCGAGCATAGGGAATATCGGGACTATCCCTGCCATCGATATCCCTTCCTCCCACAACTGCGGCGATCTGGGGCAGCTCCTTGTTGGCGCGCCTCACGCCTATGGAATGCGACAGGAGGACTTGGCCCTCAGGACCGATGCCCATATGGACCTCCCAGCAGTGAGGGAAGGGACCACTGTCATCGCCCCGGTAAAAGTCGAGGGCGGCGGCATCTATATGGGCGATATCAACGCGGTGGCAGGCGGTGGCCTAGTGGCAGGGCACACCCTCGATGTCTCGGGGGAGATCTCCGTGGAGGTAAAGGTGATAAAAGGCCTGGAGATGGAGGGGCCCATTATACTGCCCAACGAGGAAGATCTGCCCTTCTTATCCAGACCCTTCAAAAAG
>JBBSVP010000191.1:0-2436 GCA_038046745.1 Candidatus Hydrothermarchaeota archaeon | reverse complement strand
TAGCCTGGTCCCCTCTCCGCCCACGGTTGCTATTATGGTCGGGTATTCCATCTGGTAGAAGATTCTCCCTCCTGGGATAAATAGATTTTCCACTCATCGAGCACCTGGCCTCCACCTGAGCTCGCCGGGGTAGAGGCCGTTCCCGGCCAGGACCAGGGGATAGAGGAGGAGGACGAGCCCCGAGCCGATGATGGCCAGCCTTATCTCACCCGTCATGTACATGGAGGCCGCGAGGGCCACGCCGCCGGCTATCCGGCCCAGGTCCAGGAAGACCTCCCGGGATACTATGCTCTCTGTCAGGTCCCTGCTGGCGTCTATGACCACGGTGATGGCGAAGGGGGAGAGGATCGCCAGGAAGAACTGGACGCCCCCCTGGAAGAGGGCCCACTGGTAGAGGTCCTTGGAGAAGCCGCTCAGGACGGTGAAGATGGCCGTCAGGACTGTCACGGGGACGATGAAGACGAGCCGCCTCCTGGTCCTGTCCGAGAGCCTGGAGACCAGGAGGGAGGCCAGGGCCCCCAGGAGGCCCAGATAGGCCAGGAAGGTCCCGAGGGCCAGCTCCTCCCTGATGAAGTACAATGTGAAGAGCGGTATTCCTATCAGGTTCACCCCCTGCCAGAAGCCCTCGATGAAGACCAGCGTTCTGACTCCCTTCGTCCCAGCTATCGCCCCCCTCCAGTCCAGTTCCACTG
The DNA here is from genome assembly GCA_038046745.1 of Candidatus Hydrothermarchaeota archaeon. GTDB lineage: Archaea > Hydrothermarchaeota > Hydrothermarchaeia > Hydrothermarchaeales > JACQPM01 > JACQPM01. Next base: position 1,744 of record JBBSVP010000191.1, on the reverse strand, counting down.
TCTCCTCCCCCAGGCGCCCGGCCACAAAGAAGGCCAGGAGGAGGACCGCTATGGACCCGCCGAAGACGGCCCAGTAGCCCGCAACTTTCGCCACGACCCCAGCGATAGCCGGCGCAAGCGCGCCCATGAGGGCCCAGGTGAAGAAATAGAGGCCGCTGAACTGCGCTGTGGCGCCGGAGTTGAGGCGGTAGTACTTGATGTTGCTGGGGATCCAGAAGAGGGTGAGCATGACCCCGAAGACCACCGCCAGGAGGTAGAGCTGGGACCTGGCCAGGAAGTGGAATACCATGAGGAAGGTGAGGACCCTGAGGAGGATCCCGTGCCTTAGGTAGCTCCGGAGGCTGATCCGTCGGAGGACTGGGATGGCCAGGAGGGAGGCGAGGTAGGTGAGGACGTTCATCAGGAGGAGCTCCCAGTAGGAGAAGCCCAGCTCCACGAAGTATAGGTAGACAAGGCTCCAGCCAAAGATGAAGCCCAGGGCCACCAGCAGCTGGACGGCGTAGAGGGTGAGGAACTCCTTCCTGTCCACCCCTTCCAGGGGCTGACGAACGTCGGCAAACTATATCTTGGTGATCTCCGCCTTTATCCTGGAGACCTTCAACTCCTTCGTCCTGGGCTTGTCCCGACGATCATCTATCTTTACGACGGACTCGATCCTTTTGATGCCCTTGGCGAAGACGGCCTCGTGGGCCCTTCCCACCGCCGCCAGCAGGTCCTCGAGCCTCTCGCCCTCCATGATCGTCCCCATGGAGGTGACCTCGTACCTTATCCGCTTGTCTTTCTCGATGGCGCGGACGGCGGCCGCAATGTACTCGCCCATGCTCGTCTTACCGGTACCGATTGGTATTATACTGAAATCGGCTATCGCCACGATCTTCTCGGCCATAGACTCCCTCTGTGATCGCGGCGGCTTAAAGGTTTGTCGGCCTCACCTATACAGCTCCGACGGATAAGTGGGCTGCATCCTCTCGGCCATCTCCTTGGCCTGTTCTCGCATCTCCTTTATGCGGGTCTCTATACGCTCGGCTTGATCATAGAGAGGCTCCACATCGATCTCCAGGTGGGGCAAGAGGCGGTTGACGGCCTCCAGGACCCGGGCCGCGGCCCTGGCATCGGGCATCTCTGGCCTCGTCTCGACGATGAGGCTTGTGACATCCACCCCAGCCCTCCTCCCCTCATTCAGCAGGACGCCGGTTATCCCTGCTATCATCCCCTGGCGGAAGGGCTTTATGGAGAGGCGCTTCATCTCAGCCCTGGTCCTGTCGGTGCTGCCTACACCGAAGACGTGAGGCTCGGTCTCGTCCCCGTGGACCCACCCTATCACCTCGGGGGCTATGATCCTCTCGGCCCCCGTCTCCTTGGCGTAGGAGAACATGGTACGGGCTATGGGCCTGGCAAGGAACGGCGGCGGGGTGAACTCTGAGAGGAAGACCGCAAGCTTGAGCCTCTTGTCGGCGTATATCCGGGCCGGGAACTTGGGTTTATTGGCGTAGACCATGGAGACAGGTGGAAAGTCATCAGAGTCCAGCGCCCCGACCTGGTCCAGATCCAGGGCGCCTATCAGATAGTTGGCTACGATGGTGGAGACCAGGCCGGCGGTGGGGAAGCCATTGAGGACAGTGCCCCCGTCAAGACGGATCTCCTTGAACTTGTGAGCGACTATAGTCATAGGATATACCTGGGGTTGGAGGAAGATAAAGGTTTCCAAAATTCCGAATCCCGTGGCCTTTAGCCCCGCTTTTGA
>JBBSVP010000190.1:0-2264 GCA_038046745.1 Candidatus Hydrothermarchaeota archaeon | reverse complement strand
GAGTATCTCTGGGCCCTTGGGGAGGTGAACGCCTCCCTGGGGCTGATGCTTGAGTCCGTCAGCGAGAGGCTCTGTGAGCCGGGGATGCCCCACGAGGGCTGCCCAGGCAAGTGGCCTCCGGCGAGGCTGGAGGTCCTGGAAGAGGCCGGGAGGCTGAGGATACCTTTCACCACCGGCATCCTGGTGGGGATAGGGGAGAGCTACGGCGAGATCATAGCTTCCCTAGAGGCGATAAAGGAGCTCCATAACCGCCACGGCCACATCCAGGAGGTCATAATCCAGAACTTCAAGCCCAAGAGGGGCACCTCCATGGCCTCTGTCCCAGAGCCTTCCCCCCTCCTCCTTCTCAAGGTCTTTAACGTCGCCAGAGAGATGCTTCCGGGCATAGGAATTCAGACCCCGCCCAACCTGAACCCCCACTGGAATTTAACTCTCCTGTACGGGGCCAACGACCTGGGAGGAATATCCCCAGTCACGGTCGACCATATAAGCCCCGAGGCCCCTTGGCCGGGGCTGGAGGAGATGAGGCAGCGGGCCGCGGACGTGGGGTTCAGGCTGAGGGAGAGGCTCCCCATATACCCAGGATTTGTCCTCCGGGGCTGGTACCCCGCGGCCCTGGGGGATCTGGTGGCCGATGCTACCGACGGTTCGGGCTTCGTCAGGGAGGGTTGAGATGCTCGACCTCCTGGACCTTGGCACCGAGGTGGAAGGGATCCTGAGAAAGGCCCTGGAGGGGGAGAGGATTACCGAGGGTGAGGCCCTCAGGCTCCTCAAGGCCGAGGGAGACGACCTCCTGGCGACCCTCATGGTAGCCAACAGGATAAGGCAGGAGAAGGTCGGTGATGTGGTGACCTACGTCGTCAACAGGAATATCAACTTCACCAACATCTGCACAGGGAGCTGCCTCTTCTGCGGCTTCCGGAGGGAGAGGGGGGAGCCCGATAGCTACCTCCTCACCGTAGACCAGGTCCTGGAGAAGGTGAGGGAGGCCGTGAAGGTAGGGGCCACGGAGGTCTGCATCCAGGGAGGTCTCCACCCGGACCTGGACATAAGTTTCTACACCAACCTCCTCAGGGCGATAAAGAGGGAGGCGAAGGTCCACATCCACGCCTTCTCCCCCATGGAGGTCTATTATGCCGCCCAAAGGTCAGGCTTGAAGGTGAAAGAGGCGCTCCAGTGCCTGAAGGAGTCGGGCCTGGACTCCATGCCGGGGACGGCGGCCGAGATCCTGGACGACGGGGTGCGGGCCGTCATCTGCCCCGAGAAGATGAGGACCAGGGACTGGGTCGGGGTCGTGAGGGAGGCCCACCGTCTCGCTATACCCACCACGGCCACCATGCTCTACGGCCACGTGGAGGGGCCCGACGAGCAGGTGGAGCACCTCAGGGTGCTGCGGGAGCTGCAGGACGAGACCGGCGGTTTCACGGAGTTCGTCCCCCTCTCCTTCGTCCATTTCAACACGCCCCTCTACCTCGCGGGGGGATTGAAGGAGGGGGCGACGGGCATGGAGGATCTCCGGATATTCGCCGTCTCCCGGATATACCTGGACAACTTCAGGAACCTCCAGGCCTCGTGGGTGAAACTGGGCAGAAAGTTCGCCCAGGTGATGCTCAACTTCGGGGCCAACGACCTGGGAGGCACCCTGATGGAGGAGAACATATCCAGGTCTGCTGGCCTCTCCCCCGAGATGCTGACCCAGGCGGAGATCGTCCGCATGATAAAGGAGGCTGGGAGGATACCCAGGCAGCGGGGGACGCTCTACGACGTCATAGAGAGCCCCGCAAACTCATCCCGTATACACTAAGTCTGGTCTCTCCATCTCCTTCGTCTCGAAGCGCTTGAGGAGCCTCTCGTAAGTGGTCATGACGTCCTTGTTGACGCTGGGCTTGACCTTCTTCATGGCCTCTGAGAAGTGCTGCCACGCGACCTTCTTCTTCTCTATCTCCCCGCCTTCAGCAAGGGTCTCCCTTATGGCCAGCATCCCGGCCTCCCTGCAGAGGGCCTCTATATCTGCCCCCACGTAGCCGTCGGTCTGCTTGGCCAGGCGGTCCAGGTCCACCGCGTCCAGGGGCATGTGCTTGGTGTGGACCTTGAAGATCTCCCCCCTGGCCTCTTCATCGGGCACCGGTACCAGGAGGAGCCTGTCGAGCCTCCCGGGCCTGAGGAGGGCGGGGTCGATGAGATCGGGCCTGTTAGTGGCGGCTATGACCACGACCTTGTTCAGCTCCTCCACACCGTCCATCTCCGTCAGGAGCTGGTTCAAT
>JBBSVP010000189.1:0-6097 GCA_038046745.1 Candidatus Hydrothermarchaeota archaeon | reverse complement strand
CCTTCGAGAGGAACATCATGAAGGAGAGGAGCGCCTACGACTTCGTCCTGGTGGACTGCGAGGCAGGGATAGAGCACATCTCGCGGAAGACCACCACCGCCATCGACAGCCTGGTCATCGTCACCGACTCGTCCAAGTCCGGCCTCGACACCATAAAGAGGATCATGGACGTCTCGAAGGAAGTAAAGAGTCAGGTGCGGAAGTTCTATGTCGTGGGGAACAAGGTCCAGAGCGGCTCCATTGGCGCCAGCATCAAGGGCGCCGCTGGAGCAGCCGATATCGAATATCTCGGGGAGATCCCCTACGACCCCATCCTGGAGGAGTTCAACTTCGCTGGGAAGAGCCTGCTGGAGCTGCCGGAGGAGTCCAGGGCCTACCAGGCGGTGAAGGGGATGGCGGCGAAGGTGTTGGGTGGGTGATTTAAACTATTTCATTACCTTTTTGATGAATTACTTCATAGGCCACATTTTTATTTTCTACGCAATTTCTGACTAGCTTTTCCCTATGCGATAGGTTTGCTGTTTTTCCTGTTTTTACTTCTACGAAAGCCACTTTCCTAACTTCCCCTTCACTCAGTCCATCGAAAACAATAAGGTCTACAGGAGTCCCTATAAATCTCACATCTTTCGGATTATATCTGAAATCTGGGAAATATGGTATTAAATATTCAGTTACTTTACCCTTTATGACCGCTTCACTCATTTTAATGGCATTTTCCCTCTCTTTTTCAATTTTGTCTTTGAGTTCAGAATATTTCAGAAACAAGTAAATCACAACTATTAACAATAGTATTACCAAGATCTCTGCGAACATATCATCACCTTCTAGTACGCGTCTATTTTATATCCTTCGACCCACCTTATTTCATGGACCCCATCCGGAGGCTCCTGAAGTTCCTCAGGCCCGAGGCGATACCCAGCCTCTGCGCCCCCCTCTACGACCGTGCGGCGAAGGACTTCGCCCCGGTATTCTACAAGGGCTTCATCGAGGGCGTGGCAGCCCGGCACCCAGCCCGGGTCCTGGACATAGGGACGGGGCCCGGCTACGTCCCCATCGGGATAGCCAAGCTGTACAATACGGAGGTCGTAGGCATAGACCTCTCGGAGGGGATGATCGCCCTGGCCAGGGAAAACGCCGGGAAGGAGGGCCTCGGGGAGAGGCTCAGGTTCGAGGTGGGGGACGGCAAGGAGCTCCGTTTCGAGGACGGGTCCTTCGATATGGTGGTGAGCACCGCCACCCTCCACCACTGGAGGAGGCCCGTCAAGGTCCTGAACGAGGGGTACAGGGTCCTGAGGCCTGGCGGGGAATTCTGGATCTACGACTTCTGCAAGGACGCCTCGCGGGAGGATATAGCCCGGTTCCTGGACTTCATCTTCGGCCATATGGCGGTGGGCCGGGTGGGCCGCCTCCTCATAAGCTTCGGGATAAACAGGGAGATCAGGATCGACGCCTACACCCTGGAGGAGGCCGTGGAGCTCTGCCAGAGGTCCCGGTTCGGGACCGGGGAGGTGGAGAGGGAGGGGCCCTTCATGCGCCTCGTCCTCAGGAGGTAGCGATGCGGGCCCTGCTCATGCTCTTGCTCCTGGCGGTCCCCTTGGTCCAGGTGGGGGACGGCTCGGGGGTTAAGGGCGCCTTCGTGAAGGTCCCTGTGGAGGTAGTAGGGGCCTCCCGCATCGGGTCCGTGGACGTGGCCCTGGCCTACGATCCATCGGTCCTGAGGGCCGTCTGGGTCGGGAAGGGTGAGCTCACAGCCAGCGCCCTCCTCTATGGGAATGTTGGATCCCCAGGAAGAGTACTCATAGCCATGGCCGACCCCGGCGGGATAATGGGTAATGGGTCCATAGCCACCATCGAGTTCGAGGTCCTGGGCGAGGCAAACGCTAAAAGCGTACTGGCCTTGACGGGCCTTGAAGCCAACGGCGTCGATGCCCTGGCCGTCCCCCTGGCCAACGGGACCGGAATATTCACCGTGGCTGAAACGCCCCCGGTGCCCGAGAAGGGGGTCTGCGGCCCTACCCTCGTGATTCTAATGGCCACATTGGTCCTCTGGAGGCGGAGGGATGCTTAAGCATCTACTGGTCCTCCTGGTGGTGGCTGGCATGGCCGGCTCCGGTCACGCCCTCCCGGGCGACGCCAGCGGCGATGGCCGGGTGACTTCGGTGGACGCCCTCGTGGCCCTCAGGATGGCTGTCACCGCCATCCCGGTGGACCTGGCGGCGGATATGGACGGCGACGGCTTCGTCACCTCCGTCGATGCCTCCCTCATCATCCTCAAGGCCGTGGGCATGGAAGGGATGCCTGTGGAGGGGCCGAAGGAGAGGCTCTACCTGGACCTGGAGAGGGATGCACAGGGCTACAACGCCAACATAGATGGGGTGCCCAGGCTCGTGAGGGCCCTGGCAGGGGACGAGAGGATCGACGCCCAGGTGCGGGTCGCTGACGGGTCCACCCTCCTCCTGCGGATCGAGACCAGCGGCGGGCGGATAACCCGCTTCCAGGAGATAAGGGCGCGGGGGGAGGACGCAACCATGGATGTCCACGCCACGGAGGGCGCCGTCAGAGGGATCATGGAGTCCCAGGAACCTGCTGGGGCCTTCCAGAGGGCCGTGGCCGCCGGGGAGATAAATTACGAAGGTAATGGGGCCGGCAAGAAGGTGAAGGTTGCCCTCGCCGGCATCGGTATGAGGTTAGCCTCCCTCCTGGGGCTCTAGAACTTCATCAGCTTCCTGAGGCGGGCGCCGACCTCTTCCACCTGGTGGTCCCTGCCCTTCTTCCGCATGCTCTTGAGGACCGGCATGAAGGCCTTGTTCTCCAGGATCCACTCCTGGGCGAACTTCCCGGACCTGATCTCCTCCAGGATCTCCTCCATGGCCCGCCTGGACTCGGCGTTTATGATCCTCTGGCCCCTCGTCCGGCCCCCGTACTCGGCGGTGTTGGAGACGTTGTCCCACATCCCCTCGATCCCCTGCTTGTAGATCAGGTCGACGATGAGCTTCAGCTCGTGGAGGCACTCGAAGTAGGCTATCTCGGGCTGGTAGCCGGCCTTGACGAGGGTCTCGAAGGAGGCCTTGACCAGCTCGCTGCACCCGCCGCAGAGGTCCACCTGCTCGCCAAAGAGATCGGTCTCCGTCTCCTCGGCGAAGGTAGTCTCCAGGACCCCCACCCGCGTGGCGCCCACGCCCTTGGCCACGGCCAGGGCCTTCTCCTTGGCCTTCTTGGAGGCGTCCTGCTCGACGGCTATGAGGGCCGGCACCCCGGAGCCGTTGACGTACTCCCTCCTGACCATGGCCCCGGGCCCCTTCGGCGCCATCATGATCACGTCCACGTTATCAGGCGGGACGATCTGCCCGAAGCGGATGTTGAAGCCGTGGGAGAAGCAGAGGGCGTCCCCTTTCTCCAGGTTTGTGTGGACGGAACGCCAGTAGACGTCGGGCTGGGCCTCGTCGGGGATGAGCATGTGGATGAGGTCGCCCCGCTTGGCCGCCTCCTCCACGGTATAGACATCGAACCCTTCCTTCCTGGCCTGCTTCCAGGAGTCGCCTCCCTCCCTCAGTCCCAGGATCACCTTCAGCCCCGAGTCCCGCATGTTCTGGGCCTGGGCGGCCCCCTGGATCCCGTAGCCTATGACCGCCACCGTCTTCCCCTTCAGGACATTCAGCTTGACATCTTTATCGTAGTAGACCTTGCCCATCTCTTCGCCTCCTACTTCTCCGCCTCCCTAACCTTGGGGCCCCGCGCCATGGCCGTGAGGCCCGTCTTGGCCATCTCCTTGATCCCGAACTCCTCCACCATGTGGAGGAAGGCCTCGACCTTCGAGGTGTCGCCCGTTATCTCCACGATGAGGGAGTCCCGGGAGGCATCGATGACCCTGCCCCTGAAGATATTGACGTACTGGATTATCTCCGCCCTGGAGTTCATGTTCTTGGTGCTGATCTTCACCAGGGCCAGCTCCCTCACCACGGTGCTCTCCCTCTCCAGCTCGCTGACCTTTATGACCTCCACCAGCCTGTTGAGCTGCTTCATCACCTGCTCCAGGACCTTCTGGTCTCCCGTCACCGCCAGGGTCATGCGGCTGATCCCGGGCTTCTCCGAGACGCCCACCGAGATGGACTCGATGTTGAAGTTCCTCCTCCTGAAGAGGCCCGAGACCCTCTGGAGGACCCCGGGCCTGTTCTCGACCAGGGCCGCCAAGAGGTAGGTATTCGTCTCCATATCAACCCTCCATCATGTCCTTGAGGCACTTCCCTGGGGGGACCATGGGGAAGATGTTCGCCTCGTGGTCTATCTGTATGTCCAGGACCGTCGGCTCGCCGGAGGCGAATGCTTCCCGCACCGCGGAAGCTATATCCCCTGGACGCTCCACCCTGATCCCCCGCGCCCCGAAGGCCTCGGCGAGCTTGACGAAGTCAGGCGAATTTCCGAGGTTGACTGAGGAGTACCTCTTCTTGTAGAAGAGCTCCTGCCACTGCCTCACCATGCCCAGGTACCGGTTGTTGAATATAGCCGCCACCACTGGGATCTCCTCCTCCACCACCGTGGCCAGCTCCTGGCAGTTCATCAGGAAGGAGCCGTCGCCAGCTATGTCTATGACGTTGACGTCGGGCTTCGCCACCTTGGCCCCGATGGCGGCCGGGAAGCCGAAGCCCATGGTCCCGAGGCCGCCGGAGGTTATGAAGGTCCCGGCCTTCCTGATCCTCAGGTAGTGGCCCGCCCAGATCTGGCACTGCCCCACCTCGGTAGTGACTATGTCATCGGCCTTGAGGACTGACATGATCTCCTTTATCACCCTCTGGGGCTTGATCGGGATGTCGTCGTGGTCCAGGAAGGGCTGGAACTCCCTCTTGTACTCCAGGATCTTCTCCCTCCACTCCTTGGCCTTGGGGGCCTTCTCCCCCACGAGCTTGACCAGCTCCTTCAGGACCTGCCGGGCGTCCCCCACGACAGGCAGGTCGGTCCTCACGTTCTTCCCTATCTCCGCCGGGTCCACGTCCACGTGGACTATCTGGGCCTCGGGGGCGAAGCAGTTTATGGCGCCCGTGGTCCGGTCCGAGAAGCGGCAGCCGACGGCCAGGATGACATCCGCATCGTTTATAGCGTGGTTGCCCTCCTTCGTCCCGTGCATCCCTATGATCCCCAGGGCCATGGGATGGTCCTCTGGGAAGGCGCCCTTCCCCATAAGGGTGGTGGCGACAGGGGCGCCCAGGAGCTCTGCCAGCATGTGGAGCTCCTTCGAGGCGTTGGCTATTATGACCCCGCCCCCGGCCAGGATGATGGGCCTCCTGGCACTGAGGAGGATCTCCGCCGCCCTCTTTATCTGCCTGGGGTGGCCGTGGGTGGTGGGCCTGTAGCCAGCTATCTCTATATCCTCGGGAAAGGTCAGGTCCGCCTCCTTGGTCTGGATGTCCTTCGGTATGTCTACGAGGACAGGCCCCGGGCGCCCCGTCTTTGCGATCTTGAAGGCCATCTTGATGGTGGAGGGGATCTCCTCCACGGACTGGAGCTGGAAGTTGTGCTTTGTTATGGGCATGGTTATCCCCATGGTGTCCGCCTCCTGGAAGGCGTCCTTCCCTATGAAGAAGCGGGCCACCTGCCCAGTCAGGGCCACGATGGGATAGGAGTCCAGGTAGGCCGAGGCGATGCCCGTCACCAGGTTTGTGGCCCCGGGGCCCGAGGTGGCGGAGCAAACCCCCACCTTCCCGCCCGCCCTGGCGTAGCCGTCGGCGGCGTGGGCCGCGGCCTGCTCGTGCCTCATGAGGATCTTCCGCATCTTGGAGTCGTAGAAGGCGTCGTAGAGGGGGATCGTAGATCCCCCTGGGATCCCGAAGATCACCTCGACCTTCTCCAGCTCCAGCGCCCTAGTTATGGCCTTGGCGCCACTCATCATCATGGTATCACGCCTCTATCTTCCTCTTTTATATGTTTTCCGGGAGGGACTTCATCAGCTTGTAGTTGATGCTGTCGGCCAGGGCCAGCCAGGATGCCTCGATGATGTTCTCGGAGACGCCCACCGTCCCCCAGGAGGATTTCTCGTCACTGGACTGGATGAGGACCCTCACCTTGGCCCCGGTGCCAGACTTCTCGTCAAGGACCCGCACTT
>JBBSVP010000188.1:0-5746 GCA_038046745.1 Candidatus Hydrothermarchaeota archaeon | reverse complement strand
TACCGTCTGCCTCCCGCCCGTCAAGAAGCCGGAGGAGATGGCGGGGAAGCTGTAGGGGCCAGAATCCGACTATTGTAGGATTGAAGCTCCTAAGCCTGCACCGCCGCCTTCGGCATCTTAGCTATCTCCCCGAAGGCCCCCAGGACCTTCTTCACCTCGTCGTCGCTCAGGCCGTAGACCGAGAGCTTGATGTGCTTGCTGAGGCCCTTGTGGAGGCCCACGACGCCCCTCTTGATCATCTCGTCGGCCAGGAAGAAGCCGCCCTTCTTCTGCCCTTTGGAGATCTCCCAGAAGAGGGGGGTCTCGAAGTGGAGGAGGTGGTGCCTGTGGGGGCGCTCCCCCAGGAGCATTATGTCGCCCAGGTCCTCCATGGCCTTGACGAAGCGCTCCCCCTTCGCCATCTCCTCATCCCAGTGCCGGACCCGCTCCTTGACGTGGGGGAAGGAGAGCATGGCGCTGACCAAGGGGATGCCGCCTATAGAGCAGCCGAAGAGGTTCGGGATCTTCTTCCCGAAGGCGCGGCCTGTCCAATCGGGTTTTGCCTTGGAAATCTCGAAGGCCTTCTTCGACCACTCGAAGGTCGTCACCAGGAAGCCCAGGGGCGCTAGGGAGGCCATGGACTTGTGGGCCGAGAGGGTGAGGAAGTCGACCTTCATCTCCTTCATGTTGATGGGCATCACCCCGCCCGTGTAGGCCGCGTTCAGGAGGAAGGGGATCTCCTCCTCCGCGCACAGTTTCCCCACTTCTTTGACTGGGGCTATGTTTCCGTAGTAGGGGTCGGCGTGGGTCAGGACCACCAACGCCGGCTTGCCGGCGCTCTTCTTCACCGCGTCGATCTTCTTCGCGAACTCCTCCGCCGTCACCTTGTACTCGGGATAGCCTGTGTGGGGCGGCTCCACGACCTCCAGGCCGCACATCTCGGCTGCTATGTTCGTGCTGTAGTGGCTGTTGGGATCGGCGATGACCACCTTGGAGCGTCCGTGCTCCTGTGCGTACTTGGCGATGGCGTGCATGGCCGCGAACTGGGCCCCGCGGCAGCCGAAGGTGTGCTCGGCCACGTCCCCGCCGAAGAACCTGGCCACCTCCTCCAGGAAGCCCTTCACGCCGGGCTTCGAGACGAGGCTGGATCGCCCCTCTATGCAGTCGAAGCAGAGGCTATAACCCACCTCGGTCCAGCCCTCGGTGTGGATCTTCTCCTGGACATCCCTGGGGACCATCCCCCCGCGCATCAGGGGGTTTATTATGACCATGTCCTTGTACCTGTAGCTCAACCGTTCACCTTCTGGAGGATGTTCTGGGCCGCTTCCTTTACTCCTTTACCGGTGTTTATGTCCACGCCCTCGCCCAGGCCGAAGGTCACCACCACGTCTGTCCACTCCCCCCTCTGCCTGACGACGAAGGGGGGCTTGAGGTCCACGGCCCTCTTGAGCGGTAAATGGAAGGTGACGAACTTGAACTTCCCCTGGAAGTCCTTGTTCAGGTATATCCTGACATTCTGCCCGTCCACCTTGCCGAAGAAGTAATCGGTCCCTTTCTCGAACCCGAGCTTCTGGAAGCTCTTCACGATCCTGGGCGGGATATCGCTCACCCGGCAGCCGCACAAAGCCCCGCAGGACTTGGAGAGCGCTTCGATGCTTTCGGCCAGCTTCTGGAAGGTCGCCGGCGGAGCGCCCAGGATGAGTTCCGAGTCCTTGTAGTCGGCGAAGGTCCTGGCCCCGGCGCAGAGGAAGGTCAGGTTGGGCTTCTTGTCCATGTAGGGCTTGGCCATGGCCTCGCCGCAGACGGCCAGGCTGCCGGCAAAGTTGGCCTCGATCCCGTTGAGGAGCGCCGAGACGTCCATGATCTGCTTAGGGTTCAGTATGGCCAGGACGACCTCCGGGTCCTTCATCTTTTCGATGGGCGCTATCTTGAGGACCTTCGTCTCGGCCGGCTTTATCCTGGGCTCCACATCCACGTACTCAGGCTCCTCGAAGCCCAGTACGACCCCCTCGTGGGGGCAAGCTAAATCCTCTAGCTTAGCGTCGAAGCTTTTCCCGTCGGCCGCCTCCCTGACCAGCTCACAGAAGCGCATCTTCTTCTTGGGCCGCAGCTCCGGGTTGGCTATATCTTCCTTGAGGACCCGGACGCCCACCAGATTGTACTTCGTCCCCAGGTGGGCCCTTATGATGCTGTCCATGGCCGTTCCTGTAGAAGTAACGTCTGTCAATGGGCCGCGGGGGCCTCTATGAGGAGCTCGTAGACGTTGGGTCCCACGCTCTTGACGCTCAGGATCTTGTACCCGATCTTCTCTTCCCTGAGGGAGCGGGGTATGCTCTCAGCAGCAGGCGGAAAATCCACTATCACCTTCAGGAGGCCGCCTCCGTTGTAGGCGATCTCCTCCAGCTTTATCTTGGAGTATACAAAAGTGTCGGGGCACTTCTCGCCCTTCAGGTCCAGGACCTCAGGCTCTCTGTTCATCTTCTATCCTCCTCGTCTCGCAGACCTCGTCCACGGGCCTGGGGATGAAGGTATCACCGCAAGCTGTGCAGTCGTCCAGCCTCCTCAAGCGGACCTTCTCGAACTCCATCGTATCGACGTTGACCACCAGGAGCCGGTTCTTCAGCCCTATCTCCAGGCCCGCCAGGTACCTGACGGTCTCCATGGCCTGGATGGAACCTATCAGCCCCACCATGGAGCCCACCACCCCAGCCTCCCGGCATGTCGGTACCATATTGGCAGGAGGCGGATTTGGGAAGGCGCACCTGAAGCACGCCGTCTCCTTCGGTATTATGCTGGTGGCCCTCCCCTCGTACATGAGGACGGCGCCGTGGAAGAGAGGGACACGATTGACGGCGCAGGCATCATTGATAGCGTATCGGACTGGGAAGTTGTCGGTCCCGTCCACCACGGCGTCGTAGCCCTTGAGGAGGTCGAAGGCGTTATCGTAGGTGATGCGCTCCACGATGGCGTCCACCTTGATCTCCGGGTTGACCTCGCCCAGCCGCTCCGCGGCTACCTCGGCCTTCGGCCGCCCCACGTCCTCCGGGGTGTAGAGGAACTGGCGGTTGAGGTTGCTCATCTCGATCTTGTCCATGTCGATGATGTGGATCTCCCCGATCCCGGCCAGGGTGAGATAGGTGGCGATGGGGCACCCTAGCCCGCCGCCACCAGTGACCGCTACCTTCGATCCCTTCAGCCTGGCCTGCTGCTGGCTCCCGAAGTCCGGGAGTACGAGCTGCCGGCTGTAGCGCTTGATCTCGTTGAGGCTGAGGCCCATCTATCCGATCTCCTTGGTGCCCTGGCTCTTCTCCTTAAGGTAGTCCTTGATCTCCCTGACGAAGCGGTTGCCGAGCTCCTCCACGGAGGCCTCGAAGTTCTTCCCGAGCTTCTTCCCCCGCCCGAGGCCTGGGCAGTCCTTGACGGAGCGCACCTTCAACACAATCTCGTCGGCGTAGATGATGCCGTCGAAGAGGAAGGGGTACATGCGGCAGAGGAGGGGCTTCGCATCCTCCTTGTGGAGGGTGCAGGACAGGTCGCCCTTGAGGAAGATGCACTTCTCGTCCTTGCTCTTGAGCATGAAGAGCCCTTTCTTCTCCTTCAGGTCCGCGAACTCCTCGGGCCTCTTGCCGGTGGCCTTGGCGATCCTCTTTATATCGCCGTCCGTCACCTCCCTGCCGCAGGTGCAGCAGTGGGCGTTGCACTCCTTGTAGTAGCACTTCCACTTCTCTACAGGCTCGCTATAGATCAGCATCTACGTCAGTTACCTCTCCTGGGCAATGGCCTTGCTCTTGAGGATCTCCAGCGCTGTCTCGGCCGCTTTCCGCCCTGATAGGATCATCCCGCCGAAGATGGGGCCCATGCGCGGCGTGCCGAAGACCGAGGCAGTGGCCATCCCGCATGTTATCAGCCCAGGGGCGATCTCCTTGGTGTTCTTGACCACCTCCCTCTCCGCCTCCTCGACGTTCAGGTGGCCATGGCCTTTTATCTCGAAGCCCAGGACCTTCGCTGCCCTGGTGGCCATGGAGGCCTCATGCCCGGTGGCGTCTATGACGACCTTTGATTCGAGGGCTATGGGGTCCATGCAGGTGATGAACTTGGGCATCTGGGTGATGGGGAACCAGTTGACCAGTACCCCGCCTATCCGCCCCCCCTTGTATATGAGGTCGTCCACGTATGTGGAGTTGAGGAGCTTGGCCCCGGAATCTGCCACGGCGGCCAGGAGCTTTGCGACGACCTTGAAGGAGTCGGCCACGTAGAGGTCGGGCTTGACCTCCTCCATCTCGATCCCCATATCTAAGAGTATCTCCTGGGCCGGTGCCTCGACGACGGTCTTGGGGAAGAGGTAGCCCCCCTGCCAGAAGCCACCGCCGGCATAGATATTCCGCTCTATGATCAGGGTCTTCACGCCCGTCTCGGCTATAAACTTGGCGGCTGTCAGGCCTGCGGGGCCGGATCCCACTATGACGACATCGGTCCTGGTGTACTCCATCAGGTCCTTCGTGAAGCCTTCGATGATCGCCCGCGAGACATCAGACTCAGAGATTCCCTTTCCGACCTCCATAATTCAGCCCCCTTTTCCCATCACTTAAACCTTAACGAGTGAAAGGCTACCCCCCCGAGACGGCCGGTAGGATGGAGATGACGTCCTTCTCCCCAATCTGCGTCTCGAGCCCCTTCCCGAGCCTCACGTCCTCGTTGTTCACATAGATGTTCACGAACCTCTTTATCTCCCCTTTCTCGAGGACCTTATCCGCAAAGCCGGGGTTGGAGGCATCGATATTCTGGAGGACTTCCTTCAGGGTGCTCCCCATGGCCTCCACTTCCGGCTTTCCCTGGTTGAACTTCCTCAAAGGCGTAGATAACCTCACTATTGCCATTTGGCCACCTCCTTCTCGTACCTTACCTCTCTGCAGGCGGATAGGAGCCTTTCGACCTCCTTCAAGTCCGGCCTTATCTTGACGGGCTCGGGCACATGCCCCAGGAGGACGTCCTGGGTCTTGAGACCGTTCCCGGTGATGTAGATTACCGTCTTCTCGTCCTTCTCGATCTCCCCAGCTTCCACCAGCTTCTTCAGGGTCCCTACCACGACTCCACCGGCCGTCTCGGTGAAGACCCCCTCTGTCCTGGCCAGGAGCTTGATACCTTCGATGATCTCCGGGTCGGTCACCGCGCCGGCGGTGCCCCCCGTCTCCTTCACGACCCTCACGGCGTAGTATCCGTCCGCAGGGTTTCCGATGGCCAGGCTCTTCTCGATGGTGTCGGGCTTGACAGTCTTTATCTCCCCGCCGGTCCTGAAGGCCGTGGTCACGGGGGAGCAGCCCTCGGCCTGGGCCGCCGTGACCTTCGTATGGACCTCATCCACCAGCCCGAGCCTCTCGAACTCCTTGTACCCCTTGTATATCTTCGTCAGGAGGGAGCCGGAGCCCACGGGGACCACGATCCTCTCAGGGGCCTCCCAGCCCAACTGCTCCAGGACCTCATAGCCCAGGGTCTTGGAGCCCTCGGAGTAATACGGCCTCAGGTTGATATTCACGAAGGCCCAGTTGTAGTAGCCCGCCACCTCGGTGCAGAGGCGGTTGACGTCATCGTAGTTCCCCTCGACCTTTATCAGGTTTGGGTTGTAGGCCAGGGTTTGGATGATCTTCCCCAGGTTGAGGTTGGCGGGGATGAAGATATAGCACTTCAGCCTAGCCTTGGCGGCGTGGGCGGCGACGGAGGAGGCGAGGTTGCCGGAGGAGGCGCAGGCGACGGTGTCGAAGCCGAAGTC
>JBBSVP010000187.1:0-3247 GCA_038046745.1 Candidatus Hydrothermarchaeota archaeon | reverse complement strand
CCCCGATACGGGGACGAGCTTCCCGGGGCCCAGCAGGACGGCCCTGAGGTGGGCGTGGGCGTTGTCATCGATCCTGTCGTGCTTATATCCGGCGCCCCTTGGGACGATGTGCTCCATCAGCTCCCTGTAGTCCTCCAGGAGGCCTTCTTCGTTCTCGTTGACGAAGACGGCCGCCGTCGTGTGCCTGGTGAAGATGTGGGCCAGACCCTCCTGGACTCCGGCCTCCCTGACAGCTTCCTCCACCCTGTCCGTTATGTCTATGAACTCGGTCCCCGCCCCCGTCTCAAGGGTGATCACCCTGCCCATGACCGCCTTCAGAAGTTATTTATATTATAATCCTTTCTATTCCAGCCATGAAAGTCCTCCTCATCCACGCCGATTATATAGAGTACAAGGCAAAGAGCAAGACGAGGGTAGCGGAGGAGATTCCTGAGGAGCTCAAGAGCCAGAGGGGCGAGGAGGTCCTGGTGGCCTTCGTGGCCGTGGAGAAGGCAGACGAGGCGGCGCCTGAAGAGGCGGTGAGGAAAGGGATCGAAGAGATCGAGGGCGTTTTCAAAGAGGTCAAGGCCCGGGAGGTGATGCTCTACCCCTATGCCCATCTATCGCCCTCCCTCTCCAATCCCGAGGTGGCGGTGAGGGTCGTGAAGGGGCTGGAAGAGGGGCTGCGGGGGAAGGGCTACGCGGTCAAGAGGGCCCCCTTCGGCTGGTACAAGGCCTTCGAGCTGAGGTGCAAAGGGCATCCCCTCTCGGAGCTCTCCCGGCAGATAACGGTGGGGGAAGCGAAAGAAAAGGAACGCGTATCCAAGGCGGTGGCAGCTGAGAAGAAGCTCAGGTCCGAGTGGTATATCCTGGACCCCGAGGGGCGCCTGACCCCTGCCAAGGAGTTCGACTTCTCGAAGGAGCCCGGCCTGAGGACCCTCTACAACTACGAGACCGCTGGCACCAGGGCGGCCACGAGGGAGCCGCCCCACATAAAGCTGATGAAGGAGCACGAGCTGGTGGACCACGAGCCCGGCTCCGATCCCGGGAACCTGCGCTGGTACCCCAAGGGCACCATGATAAAGAGGCTCCTGGAGGAGCACGTCACCGGGATATTGCTCAACTACGGGGCCATGGAAGTCGAGACCCCCATCATGTACGACTTCGCCCACCCGAACCTGAGAAAGTACCTGGACCGCTTCCCTGCCAAGCAGTACGTCGTCCGTTCCGACGAGAAGGAGTACTTCCTCCGGTTCGCTGCCTGCTTCGGCCAGTACCTCATGGGGCACGACATGACCATCTCCTACCGGCAGCTCCCCCTCCGCCTCTACGAGCTTACCCACTACTCCTTCCGGAGGGAGCAGAGCGGGGAGCTCTCGGGCCTGAAGCGCCTCAGGACCTTCACCATGCCCGATATGCACACCCTCTGCCGGGACATGGACCAAGCCAGGAAGGAGTTCCTCAACCAGTACAAGCTCGCCATGGGCTGGATGAGGGACATAGGTGTGGAGTACCAGGTGGCCATACGGTTCATCAAGGACTTCTATGAGCAGAACGAGGAGTTCGCCAAGACCCTGGTGAGGCTCATAGGGAGGCCCATCCTCATAGAGCTCTGGGAGGAGAGGTTCTTCTACTTCGTGATGAAGTTCGAGTTCTCCATAAACGACGCCCTGGAGAAGGCCGCCACCCTCTCCACGGTCCAGATAGATGTGGAGAATACTGAGAGGTTCGGCATAACCTACGTGGACGGGGACGGGTCGAAGAAATATCCCCTCATGCTCCACGCCTCCATATCGGGGGGGATAGACAGAAACCTCTACGCGATCCTGGAGCACGAGTGGATGAAGGCCCAGAAGGGGGAGAGGCCCATGCTCCCGGTCTGGCTCTCGCCTACCCAGGTCCGCCTGGTACCGGTGGCCGAGGAGCATCTTGGGTACTGCGAGGGACTCCTGACGGAGCTGGAGATTCAGGGGATAAGGGTGGACCTGGACGACGGGGCTAATACCCTGGAGAAGAAGATAAGGGAGGCGGAGATGGAGTGGATCCCCTACATCGCCGTCGTGGGCGGGAAGGAGATAGAGAGCGGGACCCTGACTGTGAGGGTGAGGAGGGAGAAGGGGAAGCAGAAGAAGTTCACTAAAGAGGAGCTGGTGGCGACAATAAAAGAGGAAGTGCGGGCTAAGCCGTTCCGGAGGCTCCCGCTCCCCAGCAGGCTCTCCCAGAGGCCGACGTTCAGGTAGGGGTCTACTCCAGGACCATATCCTCGTCCCAGTATGAAGGCGCCGAGCAACAGAGGAATACTAAGTCTACGGCGCCTGTGTTCTCGATGTAGTGGTGCACCCCCGGTGGGATGATTATTGCCTCCGTGCGCTCCACCTCCCTCGCCTCGGTGCCCACGTGGACCCTCCCCCTCCCCTCCAGGATGTAGTATATCTCCTCGGACCTCCCGTGGTGGTGCTCTCTCGTCCTGGCCCCGGGCCTCACCGTGGCCTCGGCCAGGCTCTGATTCCTCGCACCTGAGCTCCGGGGGTGGACGATCTCCCTGATGAGGGAGCCGTCCTTGGCCACGAAGGGCCTCGCCCTCTCTCTGCTCGTCGTCTCCATGCCGGTGGTTCTGATGAAAAGATATATTAAGCCTCCGGATGTTAGGACCCATGAATGAAGGCCGGGGCGCACGTCAAGGAGGAGCTCCTGGGGCTTAAGAAGGCGGCCCACGGGGGGGAGGTCTGGAGGTACTTCCAGAAGGACTTCGTAGACTTCAGCTCCAACGTCAACCCCCTGGGCCCCTCCGAGCGGGCCATGGATGCCGTCCGGGACGCGCTCTGGAAGTGCGCCTACTACCCTGATCCGGACTCCCGGGAGCTGAAGGGGGCCATAGGGGAGTACATGGACCTGGAGGAAGGGAATATCACTGTGGGGAACGGCTCCACCGAGCTGATCAAGAACTTCGTGGAGGCGTTCGTCAGGCGGGGCGAGAGGGTCGCCATCCTGGGCCCCACCTTCTCGGAGTACGAGGTCTTCGGCCGCCTCTACGGGGCCGAGATACGCTTCCACCAAGCCCCTCAGGAGGGGGAGTTCCGTTTCGACGATATACCGGTGGAAAATGGGACGAGGGCCCTCTTCATCTGCAACCCCAACAACCCCACGGGGAAGGCCCTGGAGAGGAAGAGGCTGGAGGGGCTCATCGAGGAGGCCGGTGACAAGGACTGCTTCGTCTTCCTGGACGAGGCCTATATTGAATTCACGCGGCTCAAGTCCTTCTGCCAGA
>JBBSVP010000186.1:0-5556 GCA_038046745.1 Candidatus Hydrothermarchaeota archaeon | reverse complement strand
TCGACGACCACGCCTCCTACTGCGATATCTGCATCTACGAGGCCCTGGACGTGGACCGATGGTACAAGGAAGGGGTGCCTGTGAGGGAGATCAGGACTAGGATAGACTCCAAGTACGGGGGGGGAAAGTACGGCCCACCGACCAAGACCCCGCCCGTGGGGGAGGAGGTAGTTGCCACCAAGGTCCCACCTGCCCAGCCCATGCCGGATCTGGCAGCCCCCGGGGCGAACCTGAGCTTGGCGCCGGGCTTCAGGTCCATGAGCGATGCCCTGAAGCTCACCCCCGAAGGAGCCGTCTGGGCCCGGTTCATCAATATACCTATCCTGGTGGGCGGGCCGCTGGAGCTCTACGCCTCAGGCCGAGTCCAGCCGGAGGGTTTCTATGGGAGGAGGCTGGTAGGGATGTACTCCGCCGACTACTCCTCCGACTCCTGGATAGAGCTCCATGACATAGGCTACGATGACCTAGGGGTCAAGCCCCGGCTACAGCCAGGGATGGAGAACAGCGTCGCCTCCAGACCTTTCATCTACGGCCACGCCCAGAACGTGGAGAGGGTGACGGCCCTCCAGAGGGGTGCTGGGAAGAGCGCCTATCCCACCTTTGCACCCCTCCTGGACCACTTGGACGACGAGGGGACGGCGGCGGTGGAGGTATCCCTCAGGACCACCCCTTTCTCGGACATGGACTATCTCGGCCTCAATCCGGCCTCCGGGGGGGTGGAGAGGGTCTCCGCCTACCACATCGCCAGGAAGGAGGCCCTCCCCCTCAAAGAGTTGGAGGAGCTCCGGGCCTCCAGCAAGGGGCGAGGCCTGGAGCAGTACGATTTCAAGGTGGAGGGGGGCCTCCTGGTGGTGAGGATGGTGGGTGGCATAAACGCCGTCCTGGCCGAGAAGCTCCCCGAGCTATGAAGCGCTTTCTGATCCCCCTCGCAGTAGCCCTCCTCCTGGCGTACCTGGCCTACGGGGTCCTGGGGAGGGGCCTCTGGATCCCAGTCTCGGGCGGGGAGGCCGTGAGGATCGTGGAGGGGGAGAGGGAGGCCAGGGCCTTCATCGCCGAGCACTTCCTGAACGAGAGCAGCAGGATTACCAGGGTAGCCCTCGTCTGGAACCGATCATCTGGCGATTATCTCTGGGAGGTGGAGATGGTGGAAAGGGCCTGTGGCTGCGCCAAAGGGGAGGAGGGGCTCAACATCCTGAGGGCTCTGGTGGACCACCGGACCGGCGCCATAGTGAACCTGAGCACCAGGGCAGGGGTGAAGGAGGAGGCCCACGCGAAGGAGACCTGCATGAGGGGGTGCCACTGATTGGCAGTAGGAGAGGGAAGGAGGAGAAGCACCCCTGGAACTGGGCCCTTGGAGCGGCCGTTCTCATCCTGCTGGGCGCCACCTTGTATGTCCTCTTGACCTCCAGGACCGACAGCCTGGATACCGGAGCCATAGCCGGAGACTTCTCCAAATATCCTGGGAAGCCATCGACCCACCAGGCCGGGAGGGTGGAGATGGTCATATTCTTCGACTTCTACTGCCCCCACTGCTACACCCTCCACAAGGAGCTCCCGGGCCCCAGGGCCACTTATGGGGATCAACTGATAGTCAGGGAGGTGGGCTATCCCTTGCGAGAGTCCTCGATACCGCCCCTGGAGGCCTACGAGCTGGCCAAGGATGCGGGGAAGGGCGAGGCCATGGCCGACGCCCTCTTCAGGGCCGTCCACGACGAGGGGCGGGTTCTGGACGAGGCACGCCTGGTGGACATAGCCAAGGGCCTGGGGATGGACGGGGCCCGGTTCAGGGAAGATCTAAGATCGAGGAAGGCCCTGGCCAAAGTGCGGGCAAATACGGCACTCGGCGACAGCTACGCCCTCCGCCAGACCCCAACTGTAGTATTCGACGGCCAGCTGGTGACGACCAACTACGGCCCCTCTAACCTGGGCAGGATCATCGACTCCATCCTAAAGATTAAATAAAGGCAGGTCCAGATCTAGACCCATGTTCCCCAAGATGAACCCCAAGCAGATGCAGAAGATGATGCGCCAGATGGGGGTAGAGATGGAGGAGCTGGAGGCGAAGGAGGTCGTTATAAAGCTCGCCGACAGGGAGATCGTCATAGAGAGCCCCTCCGTGAGCGTGGTGACGGCCATGAACCAGAGGTCATACCAAATCTCAGGGACTGAGCGGGTGAAGCAGGCCCTGCCTCCCGAGGATGTCAGGCTGGTCGCGGAGCAGGCGAAGGTGAGCGAAGATAGGGCGAGGGAGGCCCTGGAGAAGACCAAAGGCGACCTGGCGGAAGCGATCCTTCTCCTGGGGAAGCCATGAAGGTCCTCATCTGCACCGACGGCTCGCGGTTCGCCGAGGAGGCCATCGAGAGGGGTGGCAAGCTGCTGAAGGGTACCAAGCCCGAGGTCACCATCCTGAGGGTCGTCCCGGACTTCGAGAAGTACTGGGAGTACAACGAGTACGCCGAGGTCTTCAAGGAGGAGCTCCACAAGATCCGGAAGCTCGGGGTCCCCAAGTCAGTCCTCGCCTCCCTTGATGCAGGGAAGGAGATCCTGGACAACCTCGGGATAAAGGCCGGGACCAAGACCCGCCAGGGGAAGGCGGCCGACGAGATCCTGAAGGAGGCCGAGGAGGGCGATTACGACCTCATAATAATGGCATCCTACGGCCGCGGCATCACCAAGTTCCTGCTGGGGTCCGTCTCAAGGGAGGTAGTCCACCGGTCCAAGGTACCGGTCCTGGTCATCAAGGGGAAGGAAGCCGGGGCGATGATGTAGCCTCCCCGGAAGTATTTAAACATTCGTAAGATTTATAAAGGAAGTTCATTACTTTCTAGTAGGCAAATAGCCAGCCCTAAAACTAACAACTGCACGCTTTGGGCATGGGCGGGTGCTATATCGGGAGGAGGATAAAATGAAAAGTAGTCTATCGAAACGAATACCAGGACTGATATTGGCAGTAGTTGTCTTGACAGCGCTAAATGCAACTATGGTAGCAGCCGTCCCTTTCCAGGTAGGGGACGTGTTCGTCGGCGTCGGCACTGGCTTCATAAAACACTTCAACTCGAGCGGGAGCTTGATCGAGACGCTCAACACCAACACTACGTGCGCTGAGCAGCTAGGGATGGCGTTTGATGCGGCCGGTAACCTCTACGCGACATCGTCGTTCGGGACGTGCTTCGGCGCTGGCAAGGTCGTCAAATTCAACAACACGGGCGGGCTTATCGGACCTTTCGGGAGCAACTACAGCGACTCAACCGAATCGATCACTATCGATGCCACACAGAACGTCTATGTCGGCCAGCCGGATGGAACCAAGCAGATTCTGAAGTTCGACTCTGCAGGAACTCTTCTAGCAAGCTTCAGCCCAGCTACCGGACCTAGGGGCACCGACTGGATAGACATAGCCGCCGACCAGAGCACCATGTTCTATACCTCGGAGGGTAGCGCAGTCAAGCGCTACAACGTCAGCTCCAGCACGCAGCTTGCCGACTTTGCCACGGGCTTATCAGGTCCATGCTACGCGCTGCGTATAAGAACTAACGGCGAGGTAATGGTGGCATGTTCGAACCAGGCCTATCGCCTCAATGCCACAGGCGGGGTTGTACAGACCTATCCAAAAAATGCAAGTGAGACCTCTTTCCTCTTTGCCTTGAACCTCGACCCCGACGGGCAGCACTTCTGGACCGCCAGCTACTCTACCGGCATAGTCTACAAGTACAACATCACAAGCGGCGCGCAGGTCTTCTCCTTCGATGCGAACAAGCTGGGCTATGCAGTATCTGGCCTAGCCATCTTCGGAGAGCCAACAGTAGGCCAGCCCCCTGAGGTAGCGGGTCGCATGACTGGTGGAGGGAGCGTCTTCAACGGCACCATGCGGGTCACCCACGGCTTCCAGCTGAGCTGCAATGCCAGCATGGTACCCAATAAGCTCCAGGTCAACTGGGGCAAGGGGAACAGGTTCCACCTGGAGAGCCTCACCACGGCCTCCTGTACCGACAACCCGGCGATCGTGCCCAACCCACCTGCCGCAGGCTTCGACACCTATGTAGGCAACGGGACAGGCCGCTATAACGGGGTACCCGGTGCCACTACCCACTGGATATTCAGCGACGCTGGGGAGCCCGGCAGCAGCGACTCGGCCACGATCCACGTCTGGGATGCCGGCGGTAGCCTCGTCCTGTCGGTCTCAGGTAACCTGGACAGGGGGAACCACCAGGCGCACAACCAGTAGCCGTAGAGGGAAAGGCCAACAGGAGGGCCACAAAGCCCTCTTTTATTTTTATTTTTTGAGATCAGCTTCTTTCAAGTTATTTCACAGACAGAAGAAGAGGTCCGTGAAGGTCTACACCTCATCCGGGCCGGCGGAGGAGATGGTCCTGATGAGGACTATGTCCCCGACGGACTTTACGGCGCTGTAGGGTATTACCACCCCTTTACCGGTCTCGATGCCGATCCTCTCGGAGAATTCGGTATCCACCCTATTGATGAGCAGCCCCAGGACCCTCCCCGTATCTGCATCCAGGGTTATGTCCTGGAGGGTCCCGACCCTGTTCCCCTCCTCGGTGAAGATATCCCTCCCGGTTATCTCGCTCAGCTTGGATACCATAGCCTGTCCTCCTCCGCAGGTTCGCACCAGCGGACCACAAGAGACTTCTGCATCACCGGTATAAAAACATTTTTATACGCCGGGGGCTGGGATGAGCCGCACCCTCAGGGCCAGGGCCCCCTCTGGGTAGAGGAAGAGGGGATCTATCTCCAGCCCCAGGATCTCGGGTCTCTCCAGCCCCAGCCTCGAGAGGGCGTCGACGACGCCGGCAAGGGCCTCCAGGTCGCACCCCCCCTCCAGGAGGATCTCCCGGTTCTTCAACCCCTCCACCATCCCCAGGACCCCATCCCTGGAGACAGGTGCCGTCTTGTAGGCGGTGTCGCCCAGGACGTCGGTGAAGAGGCCGCTCAGCCCCAGCGTTACCGCCAGGCCGAACTCCCCCCTGATGAATCCGACCCTCACCTCTCGCCCCTGGGGAACCATCCGCTGGACCAGGACTCTCCCAGACTGGGCACCGGTAGAGGCAACCTCGGCGGCTTCCAGGACCTTTCTGTACCCTTCCCTCACCCCATCCTCCGAACCGATATCCAGGAGGAGGCAGCCGTGCCTACGGCAGCCCCTGAGCCCCTGGGTGAGGGCCTTCAAGGCCACCGGGTAGCCGACCCTCCCAGCTATGGCCCCCGCCTCCTCTTCGGACCTCGCGACCCCGCCCTCGGGGGATGGGATGCCGTACCTGGCTATGAGGGCCCTCACCTCCTCTTCGCCCAAGGCCTCCCTCATACCCCTTACTTCCATGCCTAAAGTTTTAAAAGTATGCTGGTCATAAGTTTATATCCTTGGTTTGTTGCCCTCGTAGCCCAGCCAGGATAAGGCACCGGCCTTCTAAGCCGGGGATCTCGGGTTCAAATCCCGACGGGGGCATATGTCAGCACTTCGGGAGGACTCCCGCCGGTCGTCCTCCCTCGTGCCGACACCCCTTCGAACCGCTCCTCGGACTCGGCTGAGGCCTCGTCCTC
>JBBSVP010000185.1:0-5080 GCA_038046745.1 Candidatus Hydrothermarchaeota archaeon | reverse complement strand
GGTACAGCGCGGAGCAACCCATGACACAGTTCATCGTCGGCTCCAGCCCCCTGCTATACGTGGTCCTGAAGCTGGGCCTTGCCATGGGGTTTTTGTACTACCTAGAGAAGGAAGTCCCGACAGAGGACGAAACCCACTGGCTGACGAAATTCCTCCTTCTGATCCTCACCCTCCCCATGGGGCTCCACGACTCCCTGCAGGTATTTCTGGGGCTGTGAGGATTCTAAAGATGGATGCATTATGGCAAGTTTTTTCTATAGAATCTCCATCTTTGAATCAAAAATGTATTTGTCTCCCTCTCTAGAATAATCACTATTGTATGGTAGAATACATTAGGAGGGGGAGGATAGAGCTCAAGAGGAGGGGCCTTCTGAAGTACCTCCTTGGCGCAGCTGTGGCACTCTTCTCCACCAGTGCCCTTGCCACGGTCCTGAGGTACCTCTGGCCGGTGAGTAAGGCAGAGAGGAAGGAGGTCATAGAGGTGGCAAGGATGGGGGAGATCCCTGTAGGCGGCTTCAAGGAGCGCTGGTCCTTCAGGGGCTTCCCGGCCATACTGATGCGCCATCCGGAGGGGTACAAATCCTTTGCCGTAAAGTGCACCCACCTCGGGTGCACCGCCTCCTGGAGGGTGGAAGGCTGGAAGAAGATCGGGGTATCGGAGCCTGTCCTCTTCTCTCCCTGCCACGATGGGGTCTTCGACCCCATGACAGGCGCCGTCCTGGCGGGCCCTCCGCCCAGCCCCATACCAGAGATAGCCCTGGAGGAGAGGGGCGGGAGGATAGTGGCCGTGGACTGGAAGGACCCTGATTACGTGGCCTCTTTGCCCATGTATCAGAAGTGACTCACAAGGATAGGCCTGCAGATCGCACGTATGAGACGGCCAGGTACACCAAGAGGCCCAGAAGGAGCCACTTCATGAGGCCGCCTTCCATCCCACATCCGGCATGGTCGTGTCCCTCGTGCCCTGTGGCAGTTTCTGGATTTCGTACTTCCTGGACTTTCTCTCCCCCTTCTCTCTTCTCCTTAGACGAACTGCCACCACAACAGCTGCTCACGATATCACCTCCAGAATCAGGGCCACCTGAAGACCCTCTCCTCCTCGCCGGCGACGCCTTTTATCACGACCTCCAGGGCCTCCCCTTCGATCTTCTGGAATCTCACCACCCCGGACCTGTGGTGGGAGGAGTCGCTCAGGGCCCTCCAGTCCCTGGCAGGGTACTCGTTCCCCCTATCGTCCCTGAGGAAGGTAATCCCTTCCATCTTGTAGGGCGAGAGGTCCACAGAATGCGTGTCCATGGCGATGGTGAAGACGAGATACTTGTCGAGCTCGTACTCCTGGACCTTCCCCGCCTCCCCCCCGGCGTTGAAGTACTCGGGGGTGGTATATACGATAGAGATGGTAACCCCGCCCTGCCCCGCATCCCTCCGGGTGAGGGCGCTGGCGGTATCCTGGACCTCGGCCCCTCTGGATATGGTGAGGGTGGTAGGAGGGGTTTGGGCTGCCTGAGGCTCAGGGCCCTTGGACAGGGTGAGGGCCAGGAACCCCACCCCTACACCAAGGACCGCCAAGAGGACTAAGAACAGGGCCGGCCTCATCTCTGTCTACATCATCCCGCCGCCCATCATCCCAGAGGCAGCCTTCCCGGTGTTCCCCATCATCCCCTCCATCATGCTGGTGCAGCCATCGATCATCTTGTCCACCTGCTCCTCGGTCAGGCCCATATCTCCCCCCATGTGCTTTCGCATAGCGGGGTCTTTCATATGGGCCGCCATATCCCCGCTGCCCATACCTGCCATGTAGCTGGAGTCTGCGCCGGTACTCCAGATCTGCCCCTGCGGCCCCACGGCATAGACGCCCCCGGCCAAGACGAGGGCCAGGACGACACCCAACAGGACGAACCTCTTCTCCATCTGACCACCTCACCCCATCATTGGCTCAAGAGGGGATAAAAATTGCCCAGACAACCCTTGATATAAAGACGTATTTATGGACTCCGATGAGCAAAATTCTGGCTATAATGGTTTAGAATCTTAAGATAAACCTTCTCTTCGACCCCAGCCAAGCCCTTCCTATCCCCCCAACTTGGTGTAGTAGACTGGCTGGGCCAATACCGCCAAGGCGACGGCCACGATAAGGAGTAGGAAGGCCAGAGATAGACGCCTGGCCTTTCCATCTCCGGTTCGCGTTGCCGCCAGACTGAGCCAGTAACCAGGGACCAGGAGGGCAATCTCTACGAGATTGAGGGTACTGTACTCCAGGTAGTTGCCCATGGGTACGATACTGCCATGGCCCAGAGGGTTTGAGAACACGCTCCCAAGGGTGCCCCAAGACGCGTTCAACTTTCCCAGTATGTATATCAGGAAGAGGACCGCCACCAAAGGAAGGTAGGCGTATGCGCCCTCCAGGCCCTTATCCCCAGAGAGGCGGGATATCATCCAGTAAGCCGATACCACGGAGAGGATGGAAGAAAACATGGCCAGGGCCATGACCCACGGAACTCCGGCAGGCCAGGACACCACTATTCCCGTGAGCCAGTCCTTCCAAGGGACCGTCTTCATGACTAGGTGGATTGTGAGGATGCCCAGAAGGCCCAGAACCAGGAAGGCCTCCTCCGCCCGCATCCTGACCTTTCCCCTGAGGGCCCCACCGAACCCCCTCCAACGGAGGGAGAGCCTCTTGCGGACGCAGCCCCTCTCGCATTCCATGCAGTAGATGCAGCCCCTGGCCTCCGGCCTCGGGGAGATGGCCATGGGGCAATCCCCCCGTCTGAGGCCGCCTGTACACTCCCCATTACCCGCGCACTCTAGCCTGACCTCCACGGGCGCTAGGATCGATAGGACCCTTGTCACCGCCCCTATGGGGCAAATATAAGAGCAGAAGGACCGTCCCCTGAACAGGGCGCCCATGAGGACGGCGATGGAGAGGAAGGCCAGGAAGAGGTAGGCGGTGTACCTGGGAGTCATGCCGATGCCCAGGAGGTCGTCGGCTATGGTTATCCCCAGGAAGAGGGCCACGGCGACCCAGAGGTGCCTCCACCTGCCGGGGTACTCTCGCCCAAGCCCAACCTTGGCTGCCTCTTCATTGACTACGCCCAAGGGGCAGAGATAGCACCAGAGCCTCCCGAAGAGGAGGGTGAGGAGGACGAAGGCAGCCCACCAGAAGACCCAGGTGGCCACAGTGGCGAAGTTCGCGTTGGCTCTCTGGACCCCGGTGAGCCCGGCTACAACTATCAGGAGGAAGGCCAGGGCCGTGAATCCCCGTAGCAAGCCCCTGAACCTCGGGTCCTGCAGGAGCCTCTTCGCCAGGTCAAGCCTCATGCTCCGCCCTGAAGCGGGGGCTCCAACGAAAGAGACCAGCAGGAGGGCCCCGGAGGCGAGGTAGGGGAGGTAAGGGATGCCGGAAGCCTTCTTTGGGAAGGGCATCAGGACCAGGGACCGGACGATCTTGCCGTGGAAGGCCTCCGACCACACCTCCCCGGTGTACATGTTCACCTTGAGCATGTTCAAGAACTCCCCGTCTGCGAGGACGTGGAACTCGTAGAAGCCGTAACCCACGCCTATGAACTCGGCCAGGGAGAGGTTCTTCCCCCGCGTATCCACGCCTATAACCATGCCCTCGCCCTTGTCCTTCAGAAACTCCTCGGCTATCCTCCTGGCCCCCCCCTTCGAGACGGCCACTTTACCTGGGGGCATGTACCCGCCATACTTGGAGTTCCACTTGTAATAGCACATTCCTTTGGAGACCTCCCCCGAGACAGGATTCACCAAGAGTTCGAAAGCAGCCATGCCTGTGCCCTCCTCCTCGAACTCCACTTTATAGTAGCCGTTCCGGTACTGGAAGGCATGCTCAGCCTCCAGGGTCGAGTAGCCCTGGGCCTTGACGTATCCCTCGGCTATCTCCACGGCTTTGGCAATATCCATACCTACAGCCATAGCCGGAGTTGGTAATGACGCAACAAGAGCAATGAGAACCAGGACGGAAGTTGTCGGCATCGGTGGCATAACAGGCCCTACTCCCTCCTCTTCCTATACCCATACACCAGCACCACGAGGCCCAGGGATGCCCAGGAGAGCCCGTCCAGCAGGGCCATTGAGATCGGGCTGAGGAAGGATGCTTTGGAGGTATCGAGGAGATACACGTTGCCAGAGAAGTGGGAGCCGGCCGCCACCAGGGTCCCGTCAGCAGATGAGGCTATGCGGGAGAGGTAGTCCCTCCACAGGCCGGTCTTGTAACTCCCCTTGAGGTCCCCCTTCCCATCGAGGAGGTATATCCTTCCATCCCCAGAGGCGGTGGCCACGCCGCCGGCAGAAATGGTGGCGTAGACGGCGCCCCCCATAGGACGCCTCCACTTCATGCCACTGCCTTCGAAGTAATAGAGGTAGTTCTCGTAGGTGCCTGCTGCCACATCCCCGCTGGTCGAGACCGAGACACTCCCGACATCTTTCCCTGTCCTGTAATTCAAAAGAAGCGCTCCAGCCCGATCGAAGAGGTGGACACCGCTGTAATCCCCCACGGTGCCCACGGCCACATACTCCCCGCCGCTGGAGATGGAGAGGGAGTAGGGGTGCCCTTCGATCTCCCGCCTCCAGAGGAGGGACCCCTCCCGATCGAAGAGGTAGATACTCCCGCTGTAAGACTCGGCAGCCGCTATATAGTTGCCGTCCCTGGAAATATAGACGTTGAAGAGATAGACCTTGGGATATCCGCTCTGGACACGGTAGGACCATAAGAGCTGCCCCTGCCTATCCACGAGGTAGAGGCGGTCCTCGGCCCCGTAGGCTATGAGGCTCCCGTCCATCGATATTGAGGCGTAAGTATCCAAGGGGGTGCCGTTCTTCCAGATGAGCCTCCCATCCTTACCAAAGATGTAGACAGCGTCGTAGGTCCCAACCACGCCCGCCCCCTCCGAGCTCATCGCGGCACTGAAGACCTGGCTCGTCCTGTACCGCCTCAGGAGCCCACCCCCATCATCGAAGAGGTAGATGGAGTCGTAGGCCCCCACCAGGACCCTGGACCCATCCCCTGCCACGGCCAGGGCCGTGGGGGGACCATCGATCCTGAGGCTCGTCACACCTCTTA
>JBBSVP010000184.1:544-4009 GCA_038046745.1 Candidatus Hydrothermarchaeota archaeon | reverse complement strand
GGTCTCCCTCTTCATGCTCGCCTTCGGCTTCTCCCAACCGGTCATGGGGAGGCTGATAGACAGGTACGGGCCCAAGACGGTCCTCTCCCTGAGCATAGCCCTCATGAGCCTGGGCGTGGTCCTGAGCGGGCAGATCAGAAGCCTGGGTGGCTACTACATATCATTCGGTCTTCTGGCAGGCTTGGGATACAGCGGCGCAGGGGCGCTGGCCAATGCCGTGGTCGTCTCCCGGTGGTTCTCGGAGAGGCGGGGCATGGCCCTGGGGGTCTCCTCGGCAGGTACAAACCTGGGGCAACTGGTCCTCTTCCCTGCCACCATGTACATCATCCTCTCCTATGGCTGGAGGGCCAGCTTCACCGTCATGGGGCTCCTCCTCCTGGTCCTGGCCCTCCCTCTGGTCCTCCTCCTGGTGAGGGACAGGCCGCCGGAGGAGAGGGTCATCAGGGGTTTGGACCCCCGAGACCCTCCCGAGGAGCGGTTCACCATCCTGGAGGCCGCCAGGACGAGGTCCTTCTGGCTCCTCTTCCTGGGCTTCTTCGTCTGCGGCTTCACGGCCCACGGGGTCTTCGTCCATTTCCCACTCTACGCCCTCGAGCTGGGGATAGGGGAGATGGCGGTGGCGAACCTCCTGGGGTTGATAGGAGGGGTGAGCATCCTCGGGGTCCTGGTCATGGGGTCCATCTCCGACAGGCTTGGCCGGAGGATACCCCTGGCCGCCACCTACGCCCTGAGGTCCATCTCCCTCTTCTGGCTCCTGGGCGCCAGGGACACGGCCTCCCTCACGGTCTTCGTGGTCCTCTTCGGCTTCTCATACTTCGCGACGGTCCCCCTGGTATCGGGGTGCGTGGCCGATATCTATGGGAGGGCCTCCATGGGCTCCATCCTGGGCTTCATCTGGTTCAGCCATGCCATGGGGCAGGCCGTGGGCCCCTACCTGGCGGGCCTGGCCTTCGACACCTCCCACAGCTACACCGCCGCCTTCCAGGCCAGCGCCATCCTCCTCCTCGCGGCGGCGGGGTTGAGCCTCTTCGTCCAGGAGAGGTATCGTTCCCCTTGAAGATGTTATAGCTACGCATGTAGGTTATCATGGGAGAGAGCACCAGGGACAAGGCAGCAGGGATATACCGCTACATAGGGGAGAATCTCTACTTCAACAGGCCCGATCTGAGGCTCGGGGGGACGGGGTACAACTCGGCCCTCCTCTTCGCCCTCCTGACGGGCCTGACGGGCGGCAACGAGCTGATCATAGGGGAGCCGGGCCTGGGGAAGACCAGCTCCGCCGAGTACGTGGCCTCCATCCTCTACCAGCTGCCCCTCGAGGTCGTATGGTCCGCCGAGGTCCACGGCCACCCTGAGCAGACCGAGGAGAAGATCGTGGGGAGGCCCGACCTGGGCAGGCTCAACAAGGGGGAGGAGAAGACCATCTGGTCCCACTTCACCCAGCTCTCTGTGAAGATAGTGGACGAGATAAACCGCCTCCCCGAGACCAAACAGTCCAGCATCCTGGACGGCGTGGACAGGGGCAACTGGAAGTACCTCAACGAGATGGTGATGGTGGAGGACCAGTGCCTCTACGCCACCGCCAACTACCAGGACCGGGGGACCAACGAGCTCCTGCCGCCCATGTGCGACCGCCTCGACGTGGTGGTGGAGTCGAAGCATCCCGGGGCCAACCGCGCTATGAAGATAGCGCTGAAGGGGAAAGAGGGCCTCAGGAGCCCTCAGGACGCTGCGAGATTCGAGAAGATCCTCGGCAGCAAGGTGCCCTACGGGAAGAAGCTCCCGGAGATGGAGAGAGCGTCAGCAGCCTTCGGAGAACACCTCAGCGGAATGGGGTTGGAACCCATCTCCAAGGAGGAGCGGAAAGAGGCAAAGGAGGAGATGAAGGGGGTGGCCTTTGATATAGACGCCAGCGGCTTCACCAGAACCCTGGTATCGGAACTCTCCTTCTGCCTGATGTACGGGCAGAAGAGGACCAACGAGACCTGCAAGGAAGGTTGCCCCTTCTCCGAGTACCTCTGCCACCGGGTGAGAAACTGCGCTTCCAACAGGCTCCCGGTATCCATATCCAGGTATGCCAGGGCCCTGGCTTGGTTCCTGGGGGAAGATAAAGTGACGGTGGAGCACATCAAGGTCGTGGCACCCCACGCCATGGCCCACAGGGTCAGGTGGCGGGATGAATTCGTCTCTGCCCACGAGACCGACCGGCGGATGGATCCCCTCCAGATACATCTGGCAAGGGTAGCGGTGGAGGAGGTCCTGAACAGGTACCGTGTCCTGGGCGAGGAGATAAAGGCCGCCTTCCACGCCTCCTCGAAGAGGCAGGCGGTGAGCATGCCTCTGGGGAAGCACCCCATCTTCCACGAGATCCAGCGGGATCTAGAGCAGCAGATCGGCTATGGGCAGTGAGCTTCTGGACCAGTGGCCCAGCGTAAGGAAGCACCACCTCTATGTGGAAGTGCCGGCGCCCGGGGTCGAGCTCGGGGACCGGGAGGTGGGGGTGCGGGTGGTCGGCCGGCGCCCTATCCTGAACCCCATCTTCTGCGGGCGCTTCCCTGGCATACCCCCCGCCGCAGTGGCTGTAGTCCTCCTGGATCACGCCCTGGACCACCAGGCCTTCTGCCCCGGAGACTTTGGGACCTACCTGAGGCTCTACTTCCAGGCCAAGAAGGTCGTCAGGGACAGGGCAAAGGCCAGGGCCATCGTAGATGCCTTCGCGGACCTGGTCGTGGACACCCAGCGGGTCAAGGCCGATAGGAGCAGCAGGCTCCCGGACGTGTATAGGTCCCTCATTATAGGGGCCGGGGAGTTCGAGCGGGCCCTGGGCTGCATCCGCCAGGCGATCTGGGGCCTAGACCTGGAAGTGAGGGGCTTCGAGGACATAGTGGGGCCCCTCTCGGTCATCCCCTACCTGGACCCGTCGAGGTGGGAGACGAGCGTGATGCGCTTCGCCATACCTCTGAGGGGGATAGCGGCCAGCTCGGGTTTCCACATCCACGCCCTGGCGGAATACCACCATGAGGCCATAACCCGGGGCTTCAGGGATCTGGCAGCTAGGGTGAGGGACCCCAGGGCCTTCAACGAGGTCCTCCGGGACTTCCGGGAGGAGCTCACTGCCCTCGGGCTGGTGGAAGAGGAGGCCGCTTCCGAGGAAGGAGGCAGGGAGATAGGACGGGGAAAGGGGGTCCCAGAGGACGGTAACGTCCTCTTCTACATGCAGCTCGCCGAGAGTTATCACATCCCTGTGGAGAGGCTCCAGATGGAGAGGGACGGCTCCCTCTACCCTCACTCCCACACCCCCTGGGAGGTGGGGCAACCCGTCCAGGAGATAGACTACTGGAACAGCCTGGGGATAAGGATCATGCCGGGCACCACCCAGATGTGGAAGAGGCGGGAGAGCGAGGTCTATGACCACCTGTACAGCTTCTTCCGCCGCTACTACTCCGAGGGCGACTTCCTCGCCAA
>JBBSVP010000184.1:0-534 GCA_038046745.1 Candidatus Hydrothermarchaeota archaeon | reverse complement strand
CGACCAGCGGGAGCGCATCCCCGACTGCCTCATAGCCATCGACTCCTCGGGGTCCATGCCCAACCCTGCCAGGGGGCTCTCCCACGCGGTCCTGGGCGCCGGCTGCGCTGCTGACGCCTACCTGAGGGAAGGGGCCAGGGTTGGCGTCGTCAACTTCAGCGACGCCGTGGAAGGGGACGAGGCGGTCCTGGGCTACACCCGGGATCGGAGGAAGGTCTTCGAGGCCCTCTCCCGATACTTCCAGGGCGGCTCCATGCCCAACCTAGAAAGATTGAAGGGGCTCCTCAAGCCAGATTCGGACTTACTCATGATCACCGACATGGCCCTGGAGAACCTGAAGGAACTCATCGCCTACCTGCAGGGGGTGGCGAACAGGGTCACCGTCATATACATGGGCCCCAACGAGTACTCGGTGGAGTTCGGTGCGAGCGCGAAGGACAGACCGAACATAACTCTCTACAGCGTCAGATCCCAGGAGGACATACCCAAGATCGTCCTGGGGAAGGTGAAGAGGGACCTGAAGGTGGGAGGAGA
>JBBSVP010000183.1:2055-6279 GCA_038046745.1 Candidatus Hydrothermarchaeota archaeon | reverse complement strand
GAGGCATCGTATCAGATATACGTGCAGACATATTGCCAAAAGCGGTGCTCCAAAAATCGGTCGAACATGCAGAACTGTCTCGTGCTCCATATCTACCTCCTCAGGCCCCGCAGGCTCAACCACGGGAACCGTCTACAAAACCCGCTTGCCCAAAATGCGGTAAACAGGTCTCGCCTGAGTTTGCGATATGCCCGTTCTGCGGTCAAGTATTGAAAGCTCCGGTGCAGCAGGCCTGCACAAACTGTGGGGCTCTGAATCCTTCGACAGCCAAGTCCTGCTTCAACTGTGGAGCTGAGCTGCAAAAGAGTTAGGTGTGGGCGATTATGACGGACTCACCTCAAGACGAGAGACTGCGCGAGGAGCTGAAGCCCTTGGAGAAGCTCCTCGCCAGAGGCGTGATAAGCCAGCAGGAGTTCGAGGCCGCCAAGAACAGAATACTTGGAGGAGAACCCGGCGTCTTCTGCACAGGTTGTGGAGCTTCGAATAGCCAGGGCGCGAGATTCTGCTTCAGCTGCGGGGCCAGACTGGCGGTCATGGATGCCGCTCCTGCAGGGGTCCAGGAAGAAACGGAAATATCGAAGGGCATCTCCGGGGCAAAGGCCGTGAGAAGGGTAGGGGCCCATACCCTTGAGGTTGAACACTCCAATTGGACGGGCAGGGCAAAGATAAGAGTGGACGGTAGGGAGATAATATCCAGATTTGCATTGCGGAACACCACGGAATGGGTTACAGTAGGTGATAGGAGATTTATGGTAAAATTTATCGGAGGAATGGTCCCAGATATAAAGATACAAGAGGCTGTCGAGACCTACGAGCCTATCAGCGAAACTGGTGCCGACTCAACGTTCAGTCCCCGGAACCTGGCCCTGGGCGGGCTCGCCCTCATAGCCGTTCGTGTTATGGTCATGTACAGCCATCCGACATGGGTATGGCCCGCCTATGGGGGCCTCATCCTCCTGATCGCCGCGCCTATAAAGTGGCTCCTCGACAGGCGCCGGTGAGGCCCAGCCTCAGTACCTGTAGAACCCCTCCCCCGACTTCCTCCCCAGCCTACCCCCGGCCACCATCTCCTCCAGCAGCCTCGGCGGCTCGAAGCGCCGGTCCCCCGACTCCCTGTGGAGGTTCTTCGCCACGGTGAGGGCCGTATCCAGCCCCACATAGTCCAGGAGGGCGAGGGGACCCATGGGGTGGCCACACCCGAGGCACATCCCTTTGTCTATATCCTCAGCGCTCCCGACCCCCTCCTCCAGCATCCCCACCGCATCCATCAGATAGGGCACCAGGAGGCGGTTGACTATGAACCCTGGGCGATCCGGCGCCCTCAGGGCAATCTTGCCCAGGCTGGCCACGAAGGCATCGGCCTCCTCCAGGACCCTCTTATCCGTGGCCCCCAGAGGGACGACCTCCACCAAATCCATGGCCGCCACGGGGCTGAAGAAGTGCAGGCCGATGAACCGGTCCCTCCTGGTGACGGCCTCGGCCAGCCGCGCGATAGGGATGGAGGAGGTGTTGGTGGCGAGGATGGCCGTTGGCTTGCAGATGGAATCGAGGAGTTCTAAGAGCTCCTTCTTGGCCCCGAGGTCTTCGGTTATGGTCTCGATGACGAGGGCACTGCCCTTCAGATCTCCAAGGCGGGTGGTGGCCTTTATCATCTTCAGAGCTTTCTCCATACCGGCCGGGGCCAGCCTCCCCTTCTCCACCTGCCTCGCGAGGGAGGTGCGTATCTCGCTCACGGCTCTGCCAAGGGCCTCTTCCCTCCTGGCCGCGGCCACGACCCTGTAACCTGCGAGGGCGCAGGAGTGGGCTATACCGGTGCCCATCAGCCCAAGCCCCACCACCCCCACCTCCTCTATCACCGTTCCACCACCATGGCGATCCCCTGCCCCCCGCCTATGCAGGCCGAGGCCAGGCCGTAGCGCCTCTTCCGCCTCCTCAGCTCGTAGAGGAGCGCCAGTACGAGTCTGGCGCCGGTGGAACCGAAGGGATGCCCGAGAGCTATCGCTCCACCGTTGACGTTCGTCCTCTCCCGCTCAAGGCACAACTCCCTCTCCACCGCCAGGTACTGGGCTGCAAAGGCTTCGTTCACCTCCACCAGGTCCATATCCTCCAGCCGGAGGCCCGCCCTGGCCAGAGCCTCTCGGGCGGCGGGGACGGGGCCGATGCCCATCATCGTCGGTTCCACCCCCACCACGGCCCAGGAGACAATCCTCCCCAGGGGCTCAAGCCCCAGCTC
This sequence comes from Candidatus Hydrothermarchaeota archaeon, assembly GCA_038046745.1. GTDB lineage: Archaea > Hydrothermarchaeota > Hydrothermarchaeia > Hydrothermarchaeales > JACQPM01 > JACQPM01. The sequence continues at coordinate 4,046 of JBBSVP010000183.1, read as the reverse complement.
CTCGGCCCTCCCAGAGCTCGCCAGGACCAGCGCGGTAGCGCCGTCCACCATCCCGCAGGCATTCCCGGCCGTGACCGTGGAGTTGCCTGGGAAGGCGGGCCTCAGCTTGGATAGCGCCTCCAGGGTGGTGCCCGGGTTCGGGTGCTCGTCCTCCTCCAGCCCATCCACGGCCGCCATCTCCTCCCTCAGCTTACCCTTAGCCTCTGCAGCGGCCCTCTGGGACCTGAGGGCGTAGCGATCTTGCTCCTCCCGCGTTATCCCGTACCTCCTGGCCAGGTTCTCTGCCGTCGTGGCCATGGTGCACCCGGAGTAGGTGTCCATGAGGGCGACCTGGAGGGAGTCCTCAAGCCTGGCGTCTCCCAGCCTGAGCCCATTCCTCAGCCCCCTGACCACGTGAGGGGCCTGGCTCATGGCCTCCGTCCCCCCTGCCAGGACTATATCTGCCTCGCCCAGGAGGAGCATCTGGGCCCCGCTTATGACGGCCTGCATCCCGGAGCCGCAGAGGCGGTTGACTGTCAGGGCTCCAGCCTCTATCGGGAGCCCAGACCTGAGCCCTATGTGCCTGGCCAGATAGGGCGCGTCGCCGCTCGTCTGGAGGACGTTCCCGAAGATCGCGTGGTCGAACTCGTCCCCCGGGACCTGCGACCTCCTCACGGCCTCCTCAGCCGCCGCTACACCCAGCTCCGCAGCCGAGCGCTCCCGGAGGCTGCCCAGGTACCTGCCCATGGGCGTCCTGGCCCCCTCTATCACGACTACGTCCATACCCATACTATCGCATCACCGGCATAAGATTTTTATTCCGCCCCCCTACTACTTAAGGGGATGGAAGAGGTCGCAGCGGGGTACGGGGTGCCGAAGGGCGAAGCTCTCAGGATGAACATCCTGGGGGCCATCGTCGTGGCCGAGGCCGTGAGATCGACCCTGGGCCCAGGGGGGATGGACAAGATGCTGGTGGGGGAAGATGACCCCATCCTCACCGACAAGGGGGCCGTCATCCTCTCGATGCTACCCCTCAGGCACCCTGGCGCCAGGATGGCAGCCGAGGTGGCGTTGGCGCAAGACAGAGAAGTGGGGGATGGCACTGCCACAGCCGTGGTCCTCCTGGGGGAGCTCCTCAAGAGGGCTGAAGCCCTCTTGGGGGATGGTATCCATCCCTCGGTCATCGCCAGAGGGTACAGCCTCGCCATGGCCAGGGGGCTGGAGCTTTTATCGCGGCTGGAGATACCCCTGGCTGCCGGGGACCTGGAGAGGGCCGCCCACTCGATGCTGGAGGGGAAAGCTGAGGGGGCAGAGAGGGAGCACCTCGCCTCTCTGGCGCTGGAAGCCGTGGCCATGGCCGGAAGTAGGTATAATATAAAGGTCGAGTACAGGGTGGGGGGCTCCATCATGGCGACGGAGCTGGTGAAGGGGATCGTGATAGACCTGGGGAAGCGGACCCACCCAGCCATGCCCAGGAGGGTGAACGGGGCAAAGATACTCCTCATCGACAGGGAGTTCGAGGTGAAGAAGGGAGACATCAAAATCCAGATCACTGACCCGGCCATGCTCGGGGCCTTCGGGGAGTACAAGAAGAAAGTCCTGAGGGTGGCGGCGGAGATGGTCCGGCGCTCTGGGGCCAATGTGCTCCTCTGCCAGAGGAACATGGACCCCCTGGCCATGTCCTTCCTGGCCCAGGCAGGAATCCTGGCTGTGCGCGACATCCCCAAGGATGTCATGGAAGCCCTGGCCTCTGCCACCGGGGCCAAGATCGTCTCCAACGTCCGGGCCGTGGAGCCACAGGTCCTGGGGAGCGCGGAGCTGGTGGAGGAGCGGAAGGTGGCGGGGGAGGAGATGCTCTACATCCTCTGCCGGGAGCCGAAGGCCGTCTCGATCCTCGTCAGGGCAGGTACGGAGCGCGGAGCGCTGGAGACCAAGAGGAGGATGGAGGATTTGGTGGCGGTCCTGGCCAACCTGATCAGGGGGCGGAGGGTGGTGGCGGGGGCCGGCGCCCC
>JBBSVP010000183.1:0-2045 GCA_038046745.1 Candidatus Hydrothermarchaeota archaeon | reverse complement strand
GGGGGCTGAGGGAGTACGCCAGGACCATCGAAGGGAAGGAGCAGCTGGCGGTGGCGGCCTACGCCGATGCGCTGGAGGGTATCCCCAGGGCCATAGCCCAGAACGCCGGGTTCCACCCGCTGGACGCCCTGGTGGCCCTGAGGGCAGGGCATGCCAGAGGCGGGGAGAGGATCGGCTTCGACGCCCGGGATGGAAAAACCAAGGACGCCTACGCCGCCGGGATCATCGACCCGGCGGTGGTCAAGAGGCAGGCCCTCAAGTCTGCCAGCGAGGCGGCCATCATGCTCCTCAGGATCGACGACGTCCTCGTGGCCCAGGGGTTCGTGGAGGGGAGGATGGAGCCGCCGATGGAGGAGGGGCCTGTTGAGCCGGAGATCTAAAGACTTTGTTTGATACCGCTTTTTCCGTGTCATGTTCCCACCTCGCCCCCAGGCTGGGGGTGTCGTACCGATTGAACACAAGATATTAAAGAAAGACCAGCACTATTCTCTGTCATGGGTGTTGAAGCAACTAAAGAAATGTTTAATTTTTTGAGGTTGATGATAGGGGTTTCTTTTACTGCTTTTGTTGCAGGCGGATATACCTCAATCCAAGTTTCCGATGCTTCAACGAAAAAAATTCTTGCTATCGTTGCGGACCTTATGTTACTTGTCTTTATCGGTTTCTTGGTAGTATATTGGTACTACTTGAGGAAATTTGAACGAATTGAAGATTCTTCTTCCTATCCATAAGTCACCAACCGACCGTGCAACAACCTCATGCAACAACAACCTCTGGCGCAACAGAGCCAAATCTACCCCGCCAGCACCAGCCCAAAGAAGTTGTACTCCTCCCCCGGCGGGAACTGGATCGGGAATCCCGCCTTCCGGGCCGTCTTGACCACGTCGATCCCCACGGCCTCCATGGAAGGGCGCGCCTTCATAGGGTTCCGGCACCTGTCGAGGGTGCACTTCTCGCAGAGCTCGCAGGGCCCCGACTTGAGGCCCAGGGCGTAGTAGAAGCCGGCGTTGTACGCCTCCCTCTCTATCGCCTCCACGATCCCCTCCAGGCGCATCTTGGCCACCTTGACGTTGGCCCGAACCGCCGGGATGGACATGTGGATTAGGACGGCGTGCTTGTAGGCCTTCAGCTCCTCCCCCATCTCCTCCGGGGTCCGGGTATTGGGCGGGCACATGAGCGTGTTGCCATATTTGCAGGGGGGGTAGAGGCACTTCAACCTCGACCGGCGGTCTATGTAGACCTCCCTGGCGGGTATGACCTTGGAGCCCGTGGCCCCCAGCTCCTTCGCCAGGCTTGCTAGCCTCTCCAGCCTCTCCATCATCCACCCGTGAGTAAGCGGTAGTACTCCTCCACCCTCTTTAATATGTCCCCCGGGGTTATCTCTCCGCGGGACTTGATGATTGCGGCGATGGCGCTGCCCCCGGCCCCTGTCCCCTCTTTGAAAAATCCTTCCTCGTAGCACCTCAGCGCCGGGATGCCGGAGGCCGAGAAATCCAGGTCCGCGGCCAGGACCGGTAAGGAGGCTATCTCCTCCACTATGCCCCGGAGGTCCGAGGACGGGTCCCTTACGAGCCACCCCGTGGTGCCAATCCCCAGGCTGCCCAGGCCCTCCCCCAGGGCTGCGAGGACGGCCGCCACGGCCGCCATCTGGGTCCCCCCGGCCAGGAGGACGGGCCCTCTGTAGCCCGCTGCCACCCCAGCGATGGCAGCGATGACGGGGTCGCCGAATAACTCCAGCGCCTTGAAAGGCGCCTCCCTCAGGCCCCCTACGGCCACGCCACGCCCTTCCAGGGCCTTCTCCACCACCCGCGCCTTTATATCCGTCGGATTCTCCCTGAGGCTGCTGGACATCCTCCCCCTGGCGTCTATCCCCAGGGCCAGGAGGACGGCCATGGCCGTGGTCGGGCGCCGGGGGAAGCACGGCCGTGAACGAGCTGCCCACGCCTACTTCGGAGCGGAGCTCGACGGTTCCCCCGAGAGCGTTCGCGAGCTCCCTGGCCAGGGCGAGCCCGAGGCCGATGCCCGGGCCGTGCTTGTGCTCGGTG